>JAQCKL010000252.1 GCA_027592485.1 Cyanobacteriota bacterium | reverse complement strand
CCAGCCGCAGTGGGGGCAGCAGGGTTTCGAGGATTTGGCGAGGGGTAGGCTGCATGGGGAAGCTCATTGGCCTGACGGTAACCCTCTGGAGCATAAAGCCAGACGACCCTGAACAGCAATCGTCGGTATTTTGCTTTCGTCGGAGTCAGTGATCCCTTGAACTAGGGCTGCTCCGCTGTCCTTACCCTCTAGCCACAATCTCAGCCATCATCGAATGACCTGAATTTCCAGCCCAATATCCAACGCGGCCCAGGCCTGATCGGCTGTCATTACTGGACATTGCAGTTGTAGCCCCAGGGCTAAGCAAGCCCGATCACCAAACGACAGGCCCAAAGTTTTGGTTATAGGACGTAGCCATCCTGCTGTATAGGATTGCGCCTGCTCAAAGGGCACAACCAACAGGTTAAAGCCTGCCAATAACTCGCGAATCTCATTCTCGCTGGATGCACTTTCCGCAAGCTTGGCAACCACCTCACTGAAGTTGACGGCACTCATGCAGGCATTTGGCAGAATCTCTGCAACGGTTTCCATGCCGGGTTCACCTTTCACCAACGCCAACATTGCTGAAGCATCCAAAATCACGCTACTCACGCTCTGCCTCAGCTCGGCGCTCGGCAATCAGTTCGTCGACCAGAGAGCGATCGCTCTTAATATGGGCCTTGACCCAAGCCTGAACCTTGGCAACGGTTGCCATCAACTGCTGCTGCCGCTCTGCCGCCCCTGCCGTTGACTCTGGGGAGACCAGGGGAACTTGGGGTGACACCAGCACAATGACCTGCACATCGGTGCCTTCAGGGCATTCTGGTGCCAGGAGCTCAATTTTGCCCCCTGCCCCTACCGTCACGGTCTGTTGCAACGCCTGTAACATCCATATCCTCCTTAGGCCCTATAGCGATGACTCTCCCCACCTCTGCACCATCAGCCATCATCGCTGCTTCGCAGGGGAAATATTTCTGCGTTCACATACTCTGGGCTAATCCTTTCCTTTGGACCATGTGCTGCCATGGTCTGCCCTTCAACTCCAATAGTAATTCCCTCAGCTGATCCAAGCGCTTCCACCGCTTTTCCCTGCCGATGCCACCCAAGATCACCCCTGTTGTATGGAATCAACGTGGCATCAACTGGGTATCAGGACAATCTAATCATGGCTCAGAGAAATTCCCCCGCAAGACCTGCTCCTGTTGCCGCACCGCCGCTAGCAGCTCAATGTTTTGGATGATCACCCCCACCTGATTGTTGAAAATGTAGAGGCATTTTTGATCGCTATCGTCAAAGCTGGCCCGGTACAGATCGGGGACCGGCTGGTCATAGGCGAGGGGCAGATCGGCATAATGCCCTGCCTTACGCTTATTGACCAACTGGGTGACCCCAATCAGCTCCCCATCCGGATTAAGGATGGGCATGCAGAGCAGGCTGCAGGTGCGATAACCACTGATGGCATCGGTGGCTTGGGCGCGATCGGAAGCAGGGTGTTCGTAGAGATCAAAGGGAATATTTAATGGTTCACAACTCTTGGCCACACCCCCCGCAAAACCCTCGCCAATCTTGAGGCGGAGCTCCCGCACCTGATGATCGTCATATTGAATCTGGGTCCAGAGTTCTTGGCGATCGCGATCCAATAGCCAGAGGGTGCCGCGATCGGCGCTCATCAGATCCTTGGCGGCATCAATCATCCGCCGCAGGATTTCTTCGGGGGCCGCCATGCTGAAATCACAGGACCGCACCGCCGCCATCAGCGCCGCCGCCACCCGCTGACCGCGAGAGGTTTTGTGATAAGAGAAAAAGCTTTCCAGAATAATCTGGATTGCCGCCGCGTCAGCATTCACCGTTTCGATATCGCTGGCGGTAAAGCCCTGGCAATCGATGCGCTCAGCGAGGGGCAAATCGGGATGCAGGTTCGGCAGCAGTTTATTCAAGAGTTGCACCACCGCAATCAGTTCCCCCTGGGGGTTAATTAAAGGCAGGGAGAGCAGTGAATAGGTGCGATAGCCTGTCTTCTGATCGTGCGCTTGGGCAAAGCCAGAACGAGGGTCGTCATAGAAGTCGTAGGGAATATTAATCATCCGGTGGCTGGTGGCCACTTCCCCCACAATGCCTTGATGGATCGGCACCCGCAGCTCTAGAAACTGATTGGGCTGATCGGTCTCGGCAATGATCGACCAAAATTCTTGGCGATCGGCGTCGAACAGAAAAATCGTGGTGCGATCGGCCCCCAATGCCTGACCCAGCTTCAGGGTGATGGATCGCAGGGTGGTGTCTAAGATTTCATCAAACCCCTGCTTATCCATGACTTGGTTGAGCAGGGCTAGGGTCTTGCTGACCACGCTGCGGGGGTGGTTGGCCGCCTGCCGCTCCAGGGCGGCAAAATGCTCCGCGTTTTGCAGGGCAATGCCTACTTGGGTATTAAACACCTCCATATGGTGCTGGCTGGTGCTGTCAAAGCTGGCCTGAAAACAGGCCGGTGCCGCTGGCCAATTGCTGGGGTCATAGGGTGGAAAGTCTCCCTGGCGGCGCTTATTCACCAGTTGGGTCACCCCCAGTAAGCGGCCCTGGGCACTGCGCACCGGCATACAGAGCAAACTGCAGGTGCGATAGCCGGTTTTTTGATCGGTGGCTTGGGAATTACTGGAGTGGGGGTGGTCGTAGAGGTCAAAACCGATATTCAGGGGTTCGCCGGTCTGCGCCACTCGCCCCGCATAGCCCTGGCCGATTTGGATGCGCACTTCTTTCAAGGTGCCATTTTCAAAGGGGATCTTGGTCCAGAGTTCTTGGGTATCGTCGTCAATCAGCCAGAGGGTGCCGCGATCGGCATTCATCAGTTGCTTGGCGGCGTCAATCACCCGTGCGATGATTTCATCGGAGTTGAGGCTGCTCTGGGAAATCGATGTGGTGGCTTCGGTTAGGGCTTCGGACGCCTGTAGCCGTTGGGTGAGGCGATAGCAGTAATGGCAGCGTTCCAAAATGCGCTGAATCGGCTCAGCGTAGTTCGTCAGATGGACTTGATCTTCAGGATTAAACCCGCCAAAATCAATCCGCTCTACCAGCGGTGCGGTGGGGTTATGGGGTTGTTTGAGCTTATTCACTAAGCGGACAAAGGCCACCAAATTACTTTTGGTATGCGGCAGTTTAAACAGTAAATCGTTGTAAATCGTATAGCCTTCAGGGTCTGGAATCGATGATAGGCCGTATCGATCGGCAGGACGGGAAGCGGTTGAGATTAATTGTCCCGCATTGGCCTCATTGGTCAAAATTTCAATGGTCGGGTATTGGGTGCTGCCGTTATCGGCCACAATTGACCACAGCTCATTTTTCTCGGAATCAATAAAAAAGATGGTGGCCCGATCGACCCCCAGCAATGACCCCATTTTCAGGGTGATATCGCTGAGGATTTCGTTGAGAATATAGTCAAAGCCTTTGCCTTCCATCACATTCAGCATGGACAGCAGTTTCTGTTCCTGCTGAATGACGGTTTTCATAAACTCTTCGTATACATTAGACAGCACCCGCTGCACCCATTGGTGGTTAAACACCATGGCGTAAATGCGGTTGTAGACCCGCAGCCTGCCATCTCTTTTGACGACGAGGCCCGCCAGCTGTAGCTCCAACTGTTCACTACTGTTATCGGCAGAAACGTTTTCTTCTTTCAGGATCTGCTCATAGAGCTGGATCAGGGGACCCGTAAGCTTCTCGATGTTGAGGAGGCGATCGCGGATGGTCTTCAAATGGGGTGGTTCGTCCTGGGCTTCCCAGTTCTCCAAGATGTGGGCTTCCACCAATACTTCCACATAGCGTTGTTCTTCACCGGCAGCAATGCGCCAATCCCCAGTGGTAATGGCTTGGCAGAGTTTTTGGGTCAAGAGGGGCTGTCCCCCGGTCCAATCCAAAATGCAGCTCAGCAAGGTTTCTGGGGATTCGGCATTGGTTAATCCCTGGGCCAAGGGCAGGGCCTCTTGCCAGGTAAACCCACCCAAATCGATCGCCCGTCCCACGTTAAACGGGGTGTAGTACTTATCGGTAATCAGGTCAGATGGGGTGGTCACCCCCAAGAGGGCAAAGGTGAGCCGCTCTGAATCTAAGCAGGAGCGAATACAGGCAAAAAAGTCATCGGTCTGAAACGGCAACCGCCGCATACTGTCAATTTCATCAATGAAAATGACAATGGGCGCAGAAATTTCGGCCAGCAGCACCTGTTCAATAAATTCATTCAGGCTCTGGACCGGCGATAAAAAAGCATAGTCCCGCAGCCATTGGCGCAGATCCACTGGCAGGGCAAACCCGGTGACGAGCCGTCGCAGGATCCCGGCATACCACTGCTGGGGGGTAATATCGCGGCTGCCAATTTTGTTCAGGTCAATGGCCACGCCAGCCACACCGGCTTGGCTGAGGCGGTTTAGGGTACGGACGCGCAAACTGGTTTTGCCCATTTGGCGAGAGTTGAAGACATAGCACAACTCCCCCGCTTTTAAGGCCTGATACAGGGCCTCATCCGCTTCCCGCACGATATAACTGGGGGCATCTAGGGGGAGATGGCCCCCGACTTTGTATTTCATTCCGCTTCACCCCCCGATGCCCTTGGGGAGGAGGGGTTGGATAGGGAGGGATCGCCTAGGGATGAGTGGGCTGGGGAGGGATACAGGCGATCGCTAAAGTATTTGCGGTACAGATCAAAGCGCGGAATGACACCATTCCCCTTCAGCCTCACCAACCCTAAGCTGTGGAGCTTAAAGGCCTTTTCCGACTCCATGGAAACTGGATTTTGCTCGGCCAAAACCTGGCTAAAGGCTTGGGCCAAGGTGTCATTGCGATGCAAATTCCACAGATGCCGCCGCAGATGATCGCCGTAAATCCCCGACTCCGTGGGCGCACTGTCTAAAAGCTGATCTAAGGTCAACTGCCGCTGGACAATGTAGTAAAACGCCACCCTAACCAAATAGGGATGTCCCCCCACCAAGGTCATGAGCTGCTGGATTTGCGCCGCGCTCCACTGCAACCCATGGCGTTCGGCTAAGTTCGTCACTTGGTCTGGGGTAAACTCCTGCAAGTCGATCGGTAGCCCCACGTTAAAAGGGGATTGGTTGATGTCGAGGGGAATATAGACCTCGGTGGAATGCACCACAATTAAACGCAGCTTTTCCCAGAGGCTGCTTTGGTGGCTGCCGTAGCCCGCCTCTTCATACCAGGCCCGCAGCAGCCCAAAAAAGTCATCCACGATCGCCGGATACTGAAACACCCGATCCACCTCATCCATACCCAGCACCAAGGGCGTCGAGATCTCCGGCAGCAAATAGTCTTCGAAATAGGCCGTGCAGTTGTCTTTACTGCCGTAGGCATCGGTCCAAAACTCCTCTAGGCGCGGCGGCAGTCGCAGCTTGCGCGCCACCCGCACACAGAGCCACTGCAACAGTTGCTTGAGGCTACTAAAGATCTCTTGATCAGCATGTTGAAAACTGAGGGGAATCGCTTGGTATCCCTGCTCCCCCGCTTGGTACAAAATGCGCGCCATCAGCGAGGTTTTACCCATCTGACGCGGGGCCTTAATGCGGATCAGGGCACCGGGTTTGAGGATCTCCTCGTGACAGAGGCCGTCATGGGGCGATCGCTCCACATAAAAGGCTGACGCCAATCGCACCTGCCCTCGGGGTAGCTCCGGATCGGCCACCGGCGAGGGCGGGGGCTGGATGACAATGGCCTCAAATGAGAGCGGTAAACCAGCGAGCGGTAAACCAGCGACCGGTGAGACGGGCGCAACCTCGGGTCCGGTCAGGCTAGGGTTGGGTAATAGAGGCAGGCCTAAGGGGGGCAATGGTTCAGCATCAGATCCAGACAGAGGGGGCAAGGCCAGATCTGCAGTGGTGAATGCGGCCATGGGCGGCGGCGATGTTGGCTGTTGGGGTGCGGCGGCAGGGTCCTGAGCCGCTGCCGATTGCAGCGGTGGAGGCTTGCCGGACTGGATAATATGCAGCAACTGCTGAATCAGCGGTGCTTCATCCCCTGGGGTTTGCCAAATGGATTGCGACGCCTGGGCCAGATAATTGCGTAGATCATGGTTCAGCGGAAACGGTGTTTCTGGGTGAATTTGGATGGCGATCAGCCAAGGTTTGTGCTCATAACGATGGCTATGGCGGTCCCAAATGCGCTGCAAAATCTCGATGACCATTTCACTCATGGCCATGGATGCAGACAGCAGCAGCACGAAGTAGTCACACCGAATCAGTTCGGCTTCTAGCTGCTCGGCCCAACGGGCTCCCCCATCGGTGATCGTGTCTAAATTGGCCAAAAAGCCATGGTGCCCAGAGGATTGCAGCGCTTGGCTCAGGGCTTGGGCCAACTTGGCATCTGGGGCCAGGTCTCGGTAAATAATCGAAACCTGTTTCTGCTGTTTAACCGCCCGTTCTACGGCCCCTTTTAACTGCTTCTTGGTCACCTTTTCTCCCAGGACCAAGGAGAGTTTTTGCCAGAGCCGATAGGCTACAGACTTTTCAATGTATTCGGCTTTAAACGGGTAAATTTCTTCATAGGTTTTCCCTTTCCAAGAGCCGACAAAAACCTGGCGCTCTAGATCATTTAAATGCTTCTTGTTTTTGGCATAGACCAGGGCTATTTCATTCTCAATTGAGCCTGCCAATGCTACAGTTTCGAGCGATGTTTGAGATTCAAG
>JAQCKL010000251.1 GCA_027592485.1 Cyanobacteriota bacterium | reverse complement strand
GGTCATCACTGAACATTACCATTGCAGCTAATGGCTCGCCAGCTAAAAACGAAACGTTGGCAGTTACCTCAAAGATTAAATACCGGCAGAGCTTGGGCTTGTGGAGGGCAATGGGAAACCCCTCGAAAGGGGAGCGAATGTGGATGATGTCAAAAGACTTGCCCTGGAGCCATATCCACAGGGCTTGGCGAAAGCTCAAGACGCGATCGATCAGGGTTTTGCCCAGGGCTGGCAGGGCCGTTTGCTGAATGCCAGGGGCCAGGTCCGTGACGAGGGTGGACTCGGTGGGCGAGACGGTCACCAACTGCAATCGACCAAACTGCTGAACCAGGGCCTGGGCAAAGGTTTGAATATGGATAGCCGCCCCCTTGGGGGCCGGTACGACATCAAAAGAAATGTAGGCAATTTGGGGCGCGTTCATGGGAGCTAGCATAATGGTGGCGAAGCCGCCCGATGACCAGCGGGCGAAACCGCCCAATGACCAGCGGGCGAAACCGCCCGATGACCAGCGGAGGAGCAGCGATGGCATTTGACCCAGCGGCGTTAAAGCGTAACCACAATATCTACGAGGTGACCGCGACCGCAGCCCTGATCAAGCTCGATTGCCAGAAAATGGTCGAGTACGACCAGATCATCGAAAAGCGGCTCAAGCTCGTCGGCATCCTGCTATGGATCGGCATCCTAGTTGCCTTCGCCACGTTTTTTGGGGCAGCGTTCCTTGAGGTGTCATTTCTGCTCTATACGGTGCTGCCCCTAGCAATTGTCACTGCCATCGTCGGCGGCATCCTCGGCCACCTGTGGAAGGGCTTGAATATCCCGGATGTACGCTATCAGCTAGTGCCTCAGCTTTTGGATACCCTCAGCCGCGATACCGAGCGGGAGGCCCCCTTTCACATCAAGCTGGGTTGCGCCCCAACCATCCGCAAAGCCACCCTGGTAGATACGATTCCCCATCCCCGTCGCCGAGGTTGGAAGATCGATCGCTACCAAGATGTCTGGCTGACCCTCAGGGGCACCTTTGTGGATGGCACCGAGTTTACACTAACCGTCACGGATCTGGCGATCGCGGCATACGGTTGGAAGCGCAGCCGCAGCGGTAAGAACAAATTCAAGCGCAAAGAAAAGCCAAAAGGGGTGGAGGTCGATTTGACCCTACAGGTTGCGCGCAAACGCTACGGTGCCCTTCAAATCCTGCAAGAGGATGTGCAGCAGGCCATCAAACTGCCTCGGGAGGCCAGGCTAACGCGGTTGAAAATGAGCGATCGCAGCTTCACCCTGGGCCTCAAAGCCGACCCCAGCTACGGCCACGCCACGGATCTGGAGCGGCTGATCACCCAGCTCCTGCTGAATGCTTACCATGTCCTGAATTTAGCCAAACAGCTCTCTCGCCAAAGTGGCTGAGGAGCGATTGGAAAATTGGAAAAGATGAATTTGCGATCGGAGACCCTCCCATGACCCACCCTTATGCCCAATGGCGTCTCAGCCTCATCTGTGCCGCGATGCTCACCCTCACCGCCTGCACGAGCGCGCCCCCTGAACAAGCGGCCCCATCCCCCAGTACAGAGCAAGCCAAAGCCGCTGCACCTGCCGCTGAAACCGACACCGCCGCGACCCCTGACACCCAGGCATCTGCCGAGAAACTGAAATTCAAACGGGATGACGGCAGCGAAGCCTTCTCAATCAAATTCAGGGCGGATGGGGCCAAGCTGGTGGATGGTGATGATCAGGAAATCGCCCGCTTCACCCTAGATGAGAGCGGCAAGGTCAAAATCAAAGACCCCAGCGATGCTGTCTTGGGCTACGTGATCACCCAGGAGGGGTATTGGAAGGTGGAGAACGCCGAGCAAACCCAAGAGCTCTTTATCCTGCGGGCTCAGGACGATGGCGACTACAAGCTGGAGGATGGCAGCGACGCCCAGATTTATCGCATTAAGCAGCGCGACTACGGCTACGAAGTGGAAACCCCTGACAAGACTTCGCTCTACAAAGTAAAACTGAAGGACGGCAAGCTTTCTCTACGGGATGCCAATGAGGTGACGGTGATGTCCACCCAATCGCCGCTGGTGCCGATCGCCATGGCCTGCTTTGGGTTCGATGTGCTCACCCCTGAGCAACAGGCCGCCTTAGCCTATGCCGTCAACCTTGCGGGGGGTCAGTAATGCAGGTTCAGCTCCGATGGACAGACCCCAACACCGGCAAGCCATCCAATCCCACCTTGGCGACCCCGATCGCCTTCGGTAGCGATTTCGCCGTCATGCCCAGCCGCCTTGATGACCAAGCGGTCAGCCGCATGGTGCTGCCCAATAACGCTGTTGAGCCCTACCATGCCCTGCTCGAAGTGGGCGATGGGCAACTCCTGATCAACGATCGCGGGAGTCGAATCGGAGCCAAGGTGAATGGGGTGGCGCTGCCTTTTCAACCGGTGGTGGCGGGCGATATCCTCCAGATCGGCCCCTACGAGATCACGGTGGTGGCGATCAAAACAGCCGCCACTGCCGCCATCCCCAACGAGCCCGCCATGGGGACTGTCGGTTTATCAGAAGCGGCCACCGCAGCGAGCGCCAGCGGTGGAGACGGGTTTGGGCCAGATGGCACCTGCGATCGCCAAATCGGCTTTCTGGTCAAACGACGCTGTGGCCGCACCAGCACCGCAGGCTGCCCCCACTGTCGCAATGGCCAGGTTGCCACCGACACCGATCCCTACAGGGATGATTACGACCTATACCCCGGCTATGGTCACTACGGTCGTAACTATTGGGGCTATCACTACTACAGCAATCGCGATCGCTACTACTACGATCCCGCCAGTCGCCAGGTTGACTTTACCGAAGCCGACGCCGCCAGCTTTGAAGATGAATCTGACCAAGACTACGAAATGGACCTGGATGCCAGCTAATGGATCGACGGCTACGGGTTAATACAATGCCAGGGCAGGGCACAAAGCTTGCGCCCCGACATCAGGTCCTTTTGGGAATGCAATGGTTGAGGGGAATCGCTGGCTGATCTATGCCTTGGGGGGCGGCTGGGGTCATTTGAATCGGGCGATCGCCCTGGCCCGCCAGGCTCCCCACCCGGTCGAGATTCTGGTCAACAGCCCCTACGCCACTGCCGTTGAAACCGTGCTTGAAGACCCTCACATCACCCTGAGGATGCTGCCCGCTGACCTTTCAGCCGCCACAGCCCCCACCTATGTCCAAGCCTGGATTTCCCAACCCGCCAACTGCCTGATTGTTGATACCTTTCCCCGAGGGCTGGTAGGCGAACTGGCCGACATTTTGCCTAAGCTCCAGTTGCCCCGCATCCTCATCCACCGCGATCTCAACCCCAATTACATCGCCGCCAAAAACATCACGGCTTTTGTGCGGCAACACTATGACCAAATTTTGATCCCAGGGGAACCGTCTGCCCCCCTAGCGCATTTACCCCAGGCCCATGGGACCGATCCTTGGCTATTGCGAGAAGCGGATGAGCTGAGTCGGGTTCGAGACCAAGTGCGCGATTGCTGGCAACTGCCCAGCGATCGGCCCGTGATTATCATCTGCGCCACCGGTCGCCCCGACGAGGCCCAGCGGTTTGGCGAATTATTGGGGGCGATCGCAGCCACCTTTCCCCACTGCGCCGTTCGCTGTCTCGCTCACCACCGTCCCCCAAACTGCCATCCAGCCCAATGGATCTCCCACTGGCCCGGCATGGACGTGCTGCAACTGGCCGACCTTGTGGTTGGCGGAGCTGGCTACAACCTCACCTATGAGTGCAAGGCGTTGCAGATTCCCCTGATCGCTTTGCCGCTGGACCGCCAATACGATCGCCAAGATCGCCGCGCTGCCCAACACACCTTCCCGGTCAGACAAACCTCAGACTGCCTGAGCACCATCACCCAGCGCCTAACCCAGTGGCGGCCCCGCCCAGCCATCCCCCGCTACACCAACGGGAATCACGCTGCGCTGCGCGCCATCATGACGGTCACCCGAGCCAATCATCGGCCAGCACCAAGAGGTTGAGGAGCCACAACCATATCGCCCCGCAACCCCATGATGGCGATTGCAAGCATAAAGAGTCCCTGGGAACCGTTCAGGTACCAAGTTTTTCCAAGACTTTTTGAGTGTTAGCGATGATTTGATCGGTTCCCAGGGCAAAATGTATGACTGTAGTCTCCAAAACAGCCCTATGACCGCTGATCAACCGCTTAGTAGTTCGTCGGTGTCCCCCTTGGCAGCCATTTCCCTCAAACTCGTGGGCGTGGTGACCGTTCTGTCCGCCCTGCTGGACTACATCATGCTGCTGGTTCCAGCCGATTTTTTGAATCCCCAATGGCAGCTTAGCTTCACCACCCAGTTGGTCGATCGAGGGATTGTCCCCCTGGTTGGGATTGCATTATTACTGACCGGCTTTTGGGTCGAGCGCATGGCTGGACGCATGGCCGGTGGTAGCATCCTCTTCGACCTCCGGTTTTGGTCCTGTGCCTTAGCCAGCTTGCTGGGCGTCATCTTTTTGGTGCTGGCGTTTTTGCACATTAACAATGTCCGCATTACCAGCCAGGAAGCCCTCGCCCAGGTCACCCGTGAGGCCACGGCAGCGACCACCCAGCTCGAAGAGCGCTTAACGGGTGAAGTCTCCCAACAACGAAATCAGCTCAACCTCCTCTTTCAAGACGAAGCCTTACTCGACCAAGCCATTCAAACCGGTCAATTGCCCGAAGAGGTATTGCGGTTTAAGGATGACCCAGGGGCCTTAGACCAATTCTTATCCGCCCGCTCCCAAGAGGCCCAAGATCGCATTCAAACGGAAATTGGGACTCGCCGCGAGCAAGCTGACAAACAGGTGCGTCGGGAAGCTGCCAAATCGGCAATTCGTATTTCCATCAGCGGCTTACTGCTGGCGATCGGTTATACGGTGATTGGCTGGACTGGGCTCCGCCGCCTGCTGATGGCAAGCCGCTAGGGTGTTCATCGGGTGTTCATCGGGAAGGGCCACCCCGGTCAGGGGGATGCGTTCAATCCCCAATGATTGGGGTTGTCGATCTAAGGTGAAACATCTGGATTGATTGCTGTCATGGCTGCATTTTGACTAACGGTTTGATACACCTCCCTCAGATAAGCCGTGACCACCCGAGCATCATTGGTGGGGAGTGGGATCGTGTTTAACACGTCCAAAGGAGTCTCTGAAGCTGGACTCACTACCACCAAAGACGTATCTAGCGGCTGGTCATATTGCCAAAACTGATCGAGCTGTAGCGGAGGGGACAAGGGTGTTCCCTCCGTATTTTTTTGAGGTAACGGGGCTACCTCCGTCGGATCATCTGCCACAGCATCTGCGGGCATCTGCGCATCGACTTGTTGGTAGCGTTTCTGCCGCAGCGCGGCCAAAATTTGCTCCTTGGTCCGCCCCCGAAGCTGAAACAAAATGAAGGGGTCCTCTCGGAAAAAGTCCCCCAGTTGGTAGTAAACGGCAGCAATGTGTTTACAGGGATTTTTCGGGTCCGGACAACTACAGCGGGAATGGACGTCCGCTAGGGTAAACGGAAATAGATTGAGGCCATTGCTGGTAAAGACCGTTTCAATATCGGAGGGCATTTCCCCCGCCAGCAATTGAGCCGAAAACAGCGCCTGAGTGGCTAGGCTATCGGTGACATAGGTCCAATCTTCGTCAGTGAAGGCATCCAACCAAATCGAAAGCTGGTAAGGCTCCTCGGCAGTCCCTTGAACCAATGCCGTCACCTTGGCTTGGTTATGCTCCAGATTGAGGATGTTGCCTTCTCGGGCGTAGCGGCGGCCCCGCTCTAGGCGCTTTTTAAACCGGTATTGGTTCAGCAAATCCACCCAGCGCTCCACCCACCACGCTTCTTGTTCGAGTTCGTAGTCTGGCTGAGGGGGTTGGGAAATCATGGGCGGGTGAAAAAAGCGGATGCTGATCTCTCTATAGCGTACAAGTTCTCAGCGTTTCACGACCGGGTGCTCTCTCCCAGAGCCCCCCAGGGACCGGGTGCTCTCTCCCAGGGACCGGACCCGGTCCCTTTACACCCCCTCTCTCCCTATCTGCGTAGGATGGGCAAAGCGAAGTGTGCCCATCAATTCCAGGAATGGCGTTAGTTTGATGGACACGGTCTATAGGCCCTTTGCCCCTCAAACAATCTAATGTGGGCGCGTAAACTTCAGGGTCATGCCGCCAGAGTTGCCCAGTTTGCCGCCGTTGCCGACGATGCTGATCTGCCCCTCGGCGTTGATCTCTACCGATAGCTCCACTGCATCCAGGCGCAACCCGGTGCGGCTGTTGGCTTCGCTAAATACGTCATCCATAATTGCCAACATGCTGCTCATCTGGGCTTTCAGCGCCTGGGCGTCGAGGGAAACCCGCTGGCGCTTGGCCAGGGTCTTTAGGGTTGTTCCTCTTGGCGGTTCTTGGCCAAAACTAGCGCCAGTATCTTTCCCGTCGCGTTCACCTGTGACCTCAACGGTCTCTTCTACGGTGGCCTCGGTCTCGACAACAAACCAGAGTTGACTGTTATCCGACATCGCTGTGGTTCCTTAAGGCAGAATATGGGCACTGGGTATCTGGAGCAGTGCTGAGCCAGAGAGATGGCAGCTTTTGCCCCTGCCTGTGTATTTTATAGCAGTCGCCAATTGCATTAAGACATAAGCTAGAAGCATTTCCCATCTCCGGTGAGTGCCATGCC
>JAQCKL010000250.1 GCA_027592485.1 Cyanobacteriota bacterium | reverse complement strand
ATGCGATGGAGCACGTTCTCAAGGTGGTAACGTCTTAACCTAAGTGGCGACGGCTATAGTGCATTGCCCCTATGAAGCTTTCATCCCTGTTCCGCAAAACCTTGCTAGGCCAAGCCCTTTTGTTTGGCCTAGTTGTGGGTAGTCTATCTGCTACCTCTGCCTATAGCTTGCGCTGGTATTTGGCGGGTGAATATGTCAGTCGGGGCAGTGCGATCGCTCGGGGGGTGGCAGGGGTCAGTCAGCAATCGTTGGAGAACCAATCTTTAGAATCGTTGCCCCAACTCCTGGCAGGATTCAAAGACTTGCAGGGGGTGGCCTATTTGTTTGTCGCTTCACCCGAGGGTGAACTGCTGGTCCATAGCTTTGATGGGGAGATTCCGACGAGTTTTCAACGCCCCAACTTTAATCCTCGCCAGCGGGCTGCTGCCCCAGATTCCCAATATCGCCTGAACCGTTTTACCCATTCCCCTAACTTTGAAAATGACTACGGCCAGGTCTCCGTTGAGTACATGACGATTGACCAAGTGGGCTATGTCATTAACCTTTCGTTTCCCATTCAAGGGGGCGATCTGGGCTACGTTTACGTGGGGATGGACCAGGTGCGGATGATTCAACAGATCCGGACCGCAGCTTCCATCCAACTGTGGGTGATGTTGGGATTGTTTACCCTCAGTGTCATCGTCACCTACGTGATGGTGCAGCGGATTTCTCGCCCCCTGAACCGGCTGACAGAATATGCCCGGAACCTCTCGAATCGCAACTTTGCTGCCCCTCTGGCCATTCACAGTCAAGACGAAATCGGCCTGCTAGCCTCAACCATGCAGACCATGGCCACTGATATTCAGCAGTTTATCCAGCAGTTAGAAACCGCTCTGGATGAGCTGCGGAGTACCCAAACCCAGCTGATTCAGAGTGAAAAAATGTCGAGTTTGGGGCAGTTGGTGGCCGGGGTCGCCCATGAAATTAACAACCCCGTTAGTTTTATTGCCTGCAACATTAACTATGCCGAAAACTATGCCAAGATCCTGATGGCCTTGATCGAACCCCATCAACACCCTGGGGAAACGTTATCGCCAGAATTGCAGGGGGAGGCGATCGATCTGGATTTTGTCATCCAAGATTTTCCCAAGGTGCTGGGGTCCATGCGGCTTGGCGCTGAGCGCATTCGGGCCATTGTCCAGTCCCTACGCAATTTCTCGCGATTGGATGAGTCCGACATCAAAGCTGTTGATATCCATGAGGGGATTGATAGCACCTTGATGATTTTGAATAGTCGTCTCAAGGGTGATCGCCATTCATCTCCGATTCAGGTGATCAGAGCCTATGGGGACTTGCCCCCGGTTGAATGCTATGCCGGGCAGCTCAACCAGGTCTTTATGAATATTTTGAGTAATGCGATCGATGCCCTGGAGGGCGTCATTCTGCCCAAAGGGGAAATGCCCACCATTACCATCACCACCACCTGCGATCCCCAGCAAGTCTGTATCGACATTCAAGACAATGGCGGTGGCATCCCCCTAGGGATGCAAGGGCGGCTCTTTGACCCATTTTTTACCACTAAACCGGTGGGTAAAGGTACAGGCTTGGGCTTATCGATCAGCTATCAAATTGTGGTGGAACGCCATCAAGGACAACTGAGCTGCGAGTCAATGCCCGGACGGGGCACCCAATTTCGTATCGCAGTGCCCTTGCGCCAGCGGGCTACCGTTGCCCATCCATCGGCAACCGTGCTCCCCCAAGTAGTGGCGTAATGGGCCAGCGCGATCTGGGCCAGCTACTGGTAGGCCAGCGTACTGACATTGCTTGTGGCCATGAATTACCCCATAATGACGCCTGACTTGATGGGGTAATTCATGGCTGCTTTGCTCAAGGGTCTACTTCGGGCGATGGTGCTGCTGGTGCTGGTGCTGGTGACCGGATGTTTCCAGTACGACCTCGATATTCAGTTTGATAGTCAGACCCATGGTCAGATTGTGCAACACCTGCAATGGACTGCGACAGCCGCAGTATCCCCGACACAATTGAGAACCTGGCGTGAGGCTTTGGTGGCCCAGGTCAAAACCGTGGGGGGGCAGGTGCAGTGGGCAGATGGGATGACGGTGACGGTGACCGTGCCTTTTAACAATGGCGCAGAGCTAGAGCAGCGCTTTAACCAATTATTTGATAACAGTATGGCTGGCTCCGGGCTAGCGTTACCCAGTGGTGAAGCCGTGGCGGCAACCCTAGCCTTGACCCAGGGGAACTGGATCTTCGCCATCCGGAATCACCTCATGCTGACCCTTGACCTTACGGCCATCCCCACGGGCGAGAGACTCGGCGCGCCCATTCTCCAGGGAGTGGAACTGTTGACCGGCAAAGTGCACCTGACGACCCCGTGGGGACTGCATCGAACTGTCTCTGATGACGCGGTTCCGCAATCTTCCATGGGTGATTTTGCCAACCAATGGAACCTACATCCTGGCCAAGTCAATCAAGTTGAAGCTGATTTTTGGATACCCAGTCCCATTGGCATCGGCGCTGCCGTGATCGCCCTACTCATGGGGTTGGGCTATGGATTGCGCTATCGATTTAGGGTTGGGCTCGATCGCTAAGATCCCATCCCACTCAACCGAAATCCCTAGAGCAAGCCCGCTAGGTGGAGGGGACCATGGCCACTAAAAAGCTCAAACAATAGCGCCAAGAAACCTAGCATAGCCAGCCGCCCATTCCACACCTCTGCAAAAGGCGTCAGGCCCCAAGCCGAACGTTCCTGAGGATACATCTTGAATTTTTTCTCAGGCTTCTCCACGTCAGAGAATAAGCAGCGCGGCGCGGATAATGCGTCAGTGACCATCTCTGCCATGTCGTCAATAAAGATGGGATGGGTATTCAGCGCTGGCACACGACGAAATATGGGGATACCGGCCTCATCGGCAATTTCCCGATACTCCATATCAATTTCCTGTAGGGTCTCGATGTGCTCGGAGACGAAACTGATGGGTACAACCACTAGGGCCTCTACCCCTTGTTCAGCCAATGCTTCGATCGCATCTTCCGTATAGGGTTGCAGCCACTCCACGGGGCCGACCCGGCTCTGGTAAGCCAGGGTATGGGCATTGGGGCGACCCAGCTCCTGCATGATCAGCTCAACGCAATGTTCCATCTGCTGCTGGTAGGGGTCGCCAGCTTCTTCGACGTAGCTCACCGGTACGCCGTGGGCACTGAAGAAAATATGGCCCTTACTGGGGTCGGGCAGCTGTTCCAGCTCTGTAGTGATCAGATCGGCCATGGCTTTAACATAGCCAGGTCGGGCATACCAAGACGGGATCAAGGTGTAGCGAATCTGAGCAAGCTGTGGATCTTCTTGCCAGATTTGTTCTAAAAGTCGAAAACTTGAGCCACTGGTGCTTATGGAAAACTGGGGGTACAGGGGCAGAACCACCAATTCCTCAATGTGATCGCGTTTGATGCGGGCGATCGCTTCTTCCGTAAAGGGATACCAGTAGCGCATCCCAATATAGATTTGGGCGGGATTACCTTTACGCTCTAAACTTTCTTCTAGGGCTAGGGCTTGCTCTTCGGTAATGCGCCGCAGGGGAGAACCGCCCCCAATTTGGCTGTAATTGTCTTGCGAACGCTTCGCCCGACTCGTAGAAATCAACCAAGCCAGCGGTTTCTGCAACCAGGACACCGGTAACCGGATAATCTCCGGATCCGAAAACAGGTTAAACAAAAAGGGACGCACATCCTCAAGTTGTTCTGGCCCCCCCAAGTTCAGCAGTAAAACCCCTACACGGCCCATGATATTTCTGTGTCCTAAACGTCTCGGTATTCGTTAAGCGTTATCGTAGCAATTGCCTTTGGCTGGCCTCAGCTGGGCTCGTGTGGGCCTGATGGCTTGCCTTCCTGGGCACGATCCCAATGAATCAGCGCCTTAATGAAGTCTTCTTATTCTAGACCAGGTCCGTCCTTTGCCCAGGGAAATTCCCATGCCCATTGAGCCTTTAGTTCCCCGTTCGCCTCAGCCTCGCGCCAAAATCGCCGTCACCCTGGGTGATCCAGCCGGGATTGGGCCAGAGGTGGTCGCTAAAGCCTTGGATAACCCTCAGCTTCGGCAAGGGGCTGAGATCACGGTGATTGGAGATGCGGCCCAATTGGGGCTAATGGGAGAATCTTTGCTGGCGCAGATCAATCGTCAGGAGATTGCCCTACAAGCGTCGCCAGTGAAGGGCTGTGAAGCGGCGATTTGCCCTGGATCACCTACCATTGCCACGGGTCACGCCAGCTTTGTCTGGTTGCAAGAGGCGATCACCGGTGCCATGACCGGCCAGTTTGATGCCATTGTCACCGGTCCCATTGCTAAGGCCGTGTGGCACCAGGCCGGTCATGATTATCCGGGCCAAACGGAGGTGCTGGCGGCGGGGGCGGGGGTGCCTCAATTTGCCATGGCCTTTGCGGCGCGATCTCCCCATACCGATTGGTCCTTGCGGGCACTCCTCGCCACCACCCACATTCCCCTGGCTGCCGTTCCCCAGACCCTATGCCCAGATCTGATGACCCAAAAGCTCGATCTACTCATTGCCGGTCTAGCTGAGGATTTTGGGGTGGATCGGCCTCGCATTGCTATTGCTGGGCTCAATCCCCACAGTGGGGAAGCGGGCAAGCTGGGAATGGAGGAACAAGATTGGCTGATCCCTTGGCTCGAAGGACAGCGATCGCGCCACCCAGGGCTCACCCTCGACGGCCCGGTCCCCCCGGACACGCTGTGGGTCGGGGCAGGGCAAGCTTGGTACCGAGATCGCCGAGCTAGTCCCTATGATGCCTACTTGGCGCTTTACCATGACCAAGGGCTGATTCCCGTGAAACTGATGGCCTTCGACCGAGCCGTCAATTTCACCCTGGGCCTCCCTTTTGTCCGCACCTCCCCGGACCATGGCACGGCCTTTGATATCGCTGGGCGGGGCATCGCCCAAGCCGACAGTATGGCTGCGGCCATTCAACTCGCGATCGAATTGGTCCATCACCGTCGCCAATTTCGGATCCCTGGAGATAACTGCAATGCTGACTTGATCCGGAATGCTGTTACCCAATGAAAAGTTTTTATCCCCCATCCCTGACCCTAGAGGTCACCCGCGTCAACATGAATTTTTCATGGATCTCCATGGTCATGGCTTTGGCTTGCCAAGGCATATTACTGATCCTGAGCAATTTCAAAACCAGCCTGATGGCTCATGATGAGGGTTGGTATACCACGCTCGCGTTGGGGATGGTGCGTAGCCAAGATTGGCTCAGCCCAACTTGGTGGGGGCAGCTCGTGTATGACAAAACTTCGGGTCTCCACTGGCTGATTGCAGCATCCCTAAATCTTTTTGGGAGCAGTGAAACTGCAGCCCGCCTACCATCCGGGATTGCCTGTCTCATTAGCGTCGGGTTGATGTATTGGATTGGCACTTATCTCCTAGGTGACAGGGCTGCCATCTTGGGTTGCCTTTGTTTAAGCACAATATTTGCCTGGACCCAATATGGCCAACTCGCCACCCAAGATGTGCCCCTGATCAGCATTGAGTTGATTTGCATCTGGGCGCTCTTACAAGCGGAACATTTACCCCAATATCGTCGTGTGCTGGGATTCCTGTCGGGCTTATGTTTGGGAGTCGGCTTTTTGGTCAAAGGGTTTATGGTGGCGTTACCCTCGTTAGCCTTGCTGCCCTATTTGATTTTTGAACATCGTAGACACAAGCACCTCTTTAACCCAGGACTTTATCTCGGCATATTAGCCGGAGTCATTGCCGTTCTGTACTGGTTTTGGCAGCTTTGGGAAGCCCATGGCAGCTTACCCTTTGAGCAACTTTTTGGGGTCTTAGCCCTGGCTGCATCTGAGGATTACCATGGCGTTGGCCCCCTCTATTACCTGTGGAGTATCCCTGCTGCCTTTCTGCCTTGGACGCCCATTGCACTACTAGGGATGATCCAAATCTTTCGCCAGCATCATATCCATAGAAAATGGCTGTTGCTGGGTTACCCAGCTGGTCTCCTATTAATGCTGCAAATCTTCCCGACCAAGACGCCATACTATCCACTGCAAATCTACCCCTTTTTAGGGCTATACGCCGGTCTGGCCTTATCCAATTTAGTGAGCTTAAAACATCCCGCTAGAAAGCAGGCGAGACGTACGTTAAGGGTGATCGAGATCGCCTATGGTTTGGTGGGTCTACTTTTATTGATTGCCAGTGTGGTTTTAACCGTCGGGATGGCGTTAAACCAAAATTTGGGGGGCCTAGAGGAGGACCCTAAACTGCTTATCTATCTCCTCATTGCCCTAGCCGTTGGCCTTAGTTGGATGGGGGGTTTGTGGCTAGGGAGCAAAAGTTCTAGTCGGCATCAATGGCTCGATTGGCATCAGACCCGGATCGGGCTGGCTTCCCTGTTGGTGGGGCCATGGTTAGCGATCGCCATTGCCGGCACATCAGGACTAATCGGCGATTACAACCCTGACATCAAGGCTTTTTTGCAGCAGCCACAGATCACTGAAATCTCCAACCAATATGCCATCGATACAGTTATTAAAGATGTCAATCGGGAAAGTCATAAGATGTGGATACTGACATCCTTTTACACTCGAAACTGGGGCGAACAATTTCCAGATCTCCAATCTTTGCCCCCCAATCACTACGGATGGATTAGTCCCGAATTTTCTCAGGAGATTACATCAGATAGCGC
>JAQCKL010000249.1 GCA_027592485.1 Cyanobacteriota bacterium | reverse complement strand
GGGTTTATTCTCGCCGTGCCAGTTGAAAGTGCGGAATGTGGGATCTAGACCAAGCCTCCATTGACAGCGGTTCCCCGGTTTTACAAATTATTGAGGGGCAATTAGAGGCGATCGCAGTCACCCTCGCCACCCCTCAGCGCACGATCTCGATTCAGACCATTCCTGAGGGGCTGCGATCGCCCGCACCAGTCCCTTGGCAACCATTCAGCGGTGCTGGCCCCACTGGCATCGTCATCGGTGATGCTGACTTGCAACCCGTTGACCTCACCGTGATCGGGGCCGCAAGTAACGCTAGCCGCCTGGGTAACCCCGAAGATTTGACCCTGGCCATTGTCCAAAATGCTGTGGCAGCCCCCTACAGTGCTTTAGATCCTGACGCGCCTGCGCGACAAGCCGTCCCCCTACCGGAAAGCAACACCCTTGCCAGCCTCCGGTTTGATCCAGCCACAGAAATATGGCGAGCTGAGTATGACCCCCACCCCGGCACCCGTTGGCTAGAACTCACCGGTATTCATCCCCTAGATCCAGGCTATATCGGTTCTCGCCTGGCCCTAGCCGGTGAAGCTCCGCTCAATATTGATCGCTTGGTCGAAGGGGTGCAGTTGCTACAACTGGATCCCGTCATTGATCAAATCGCCACCGAAATCACCGAAGGCTCGGGTCTGGGCACCAGCCGCCTCAATGTCAGAGCCACCCAGGCCGATACCGATCAGTTTCAATTTTCCTACGACAACAGCCGTTCTCCCAGTGTCGGCAGTATTCGCCAGGGAGCCCGGTTTAGCCAAGGTAATTTGCTGGGATTCGGCGATAGTTTACAGCTCAGTGTTGGCCGCAGCCAGGGCAGCGAAGATTGGGACGTGCTGTATACCTTACCCCTGGGTCCCTACAACACCAGTCTGACCTTTAATGTGGGTGCATCCACGGGGGAAATTTTGGATGAGGTTTTCTCTAGCCTCGATATCATTTCTGCGACCCGCTACACCGATATCACCCTCCGCCAACCCCTCTATCAAACCCCTACCGATGAATTTGCCTTAAGTTTGGGCCTCTCCCATACCGAGACCCAGAGCACCTTTTTGGGGGGATTAGGCTTTCCCACCTCCGGTGCCGATAGTGATGGCTTCCTGCGCATCAGTGCCCTGCGCTTCGGTCAAGATTGGGTCCATCGAGAAGCGAATCAAGTGATTGCGCTGCAATCAACCTTTAGTCTCGGCTTAGATACCCTCGGGGCAACGATCAACGATGAACCCCCCGACAGTCGATTTCAAGCGTGGCAAGGCAATGCTCAGTGGGCCAGACTCCTGGCCCCAGATTTGCTCCTGCTCGTGCGGGGCAGCCTTCAATTTGCCGACCGTCAACTTCCCCCTACCGAACAAATTAGTATTGGCGGGGTTTCAACAGTGCGAGGATACCGACAAAATACCCTGCTTGCGGATAATGGATGGACGGCCTCTGCGGAGCTGCAAATCCCAATTTTAAGAATCCCGGAAATTGGCGGTTTACTTCAAGTCGCCCCGTTCTTTGATGCCGGCGGTGGCTTTCTCAGCGCTAACCGGTCTAGCACGGACACGACAACCTTAGAGGTCAGTAATATTGCCAGCGTCGGGTTGGGCATCATCTGGAAACAAAGCGATTATCTGAATGCCCGTCTCGACTGGGGGATCCCGCTCACGACAGTCGAGACAACGGGCAATACCCTACAAGAGTCTGGCATCCATTTTTCTATTATCTTCACCCCTGACTTTTAGGCGATTTCCGATCAGGAATATACCGGTTTTGTCGGGGCGGGTTTAGCTCGGTGCCAGATGCTATGGCCAATAGATATCAACAAAACCCGCCCCTACGGGTATCGTCTTTTCTAGAAATCTCCTTAAAGGTAGGGTCACAGCCGATCAGGGCCACTACTCTAGGTTGATCATCTGTGTTACCGGCTGATCGGAAAAGCGTTCTAAACCAGCTGCCTCCATTAATTCCTGCCAGTCAGTCATGAAGGCGGGGTTATTGGGACTGGAATACCGGAGTGTAGCCAGGGTCGATAGGGCATCTTGCCAAATCCCTTGCTCTGCGTAAAAGGCCGCTTGCTGTAAAGCCGTCTCAGGTAGGGGCTCGTCCAACACAACCCGTTGCACCCAACCGCTAATCACAGGATTTTCGGTCAGCTTTTCGGCATTACACTCGACCGACATCTGCCAGTAATACTGGCGGTCTGTTTCCAACGATTGGGCCGTCTCTGGGAGCTGGATCCCAACAATCCCTTCCTCTCCGCTAACGGTGAAACGGACATTCACCAACTCTTCTACGGCTAAGGGATCGGTCGGATCCGTTTGCAGGGTGAATTGGGCAATGGTCGGTGCTTCCAACTCAGGAATGTAGACGAAAAAGGCCGGGCGTTCTGAAACCGTAGCATCCACAGGAACAGTTAACTCCGGAGCTAGGGCCTCCCCTAGGAAGGGATCATCCCCACCTAGGGTGTCGTCCTCTGGGGTTACTGTCGCTGGAGTTACGCCTGCTTCCGGCGGAGGATCTGCATCCTGCTCCGATGGGGCCACAGGCGGGATCAATGCTGTCAGCTCAGACCCTTCTGGCAAACAGCTTGCCCCCCTCCGGAAAGCCCCTAAGCGATACCGAGAGGGACGGGACCCGAGGCGTAATCGTAACCGGCTGGCCACTTGCAGTCCATCGACCGATGTCGACAAGGTCGGTTGTAAGCTGATTGCCGCTAGGCCAGGGCCACCCGTCACCAGCATCAGGGCCAGAGCTCCAGGGAGCAAGCTAGATAAGGTGACGGTTTTGGTCATCAACATGATGTCTTCTCCAGTGCAATGAACAGGCAGCAGCCACCCATGGCAGGAACAATCTATTGCTGCATGATGCCCACGATGGGTTCATCCGCAAAATCAGCAAGACCCGCACCATCCATAACGGCTTGCCAGTCTTCATCAGCGACAGTGGCGGCGGCCTCGTCTGGTGCGTTGAGGCGAGCTTGGGCCAGCAGCAGTACAGCATCTTGCCAAATGCCGTCCTCAACTAGGGTCACGGCCTGATCGAAGACAGTCCCGTCTAAAGGCTCGGTTTTCTCTGCCACAGTAATCCAGCCACTCACCACTGGATTCTGATCGGGGGAGTCAGCGCTACATTGAATCGCCATTTGCCAGTAGTAAATATCTCCTGGAACCAGTTCTTGGGAGAGGGTGGCAGGCTGCAAGCCAACAATGCCAGCTTCACCCGAGAGCTGAAAGGTAGCGTTGGCGAGCTCTTCGGTACCCGCTTCGTTTTGGAGGGTGAATTGAGCGGGTGTCGACTCTGCCAGTTCAGGGACATGGATGAAGAAAACGGGACGATCAGCGGTGGTCACATCCACCGGCAAGTCATCCGCCGCGTCTAATTCTTCAGCAGCGAGGGGGGGACTAAGGGGGGTTACTTCTGAGCCATCAGCGAGGCAGGTGCCACCCCGTCGAAATCCGCCAACACGGTAGCGTGAAGCCCGAGCGCCCACACTAAACCGGCGGCGACTGGCGAGCTCGATAGTAGAACCGGTCTCCCCAAATTGGGTCTGAATAGGATGAATGGAAGTGGCTGCTCGGGCTTCCCCAATCCATAGACCTAGGGCTAAGGTTGCCGACAGCATCAGTGCATTGCGGTACGGACGTAGGTTCACGAGAGTCATCCTCCAAAGGGGTGCAGTTTAAAACGTTTCAACAAAAGCTGAAGCTGGATTCAAAGGGATCTAATATCCGGTTAGGTCGAACGGCCAATAACACGAGCTGGGCAACTGTAGTTCTATCCTGGCTGATCCTTCTAAGTCCTACAAGCGGGTGGGGCCTCTTTTCTTATTGTCCCCAGAATCGCGAAAGCCTTTACCAGAGCATTCCGTTCGGGTGTCTGTTCACCATGGAAAGGATCACATAATTTAATCAGTTGGATCAGGGTTGCCCAGATCGCGTCCGAAAAACCAGTGCTCTAGGGCAGATATAGCGCTGGCCACTTTGCTGAGGACACCTCGGATCGCTCTGATCCTTACTTAGTAGCAGCAAAGTGACTGGCAGTCTTGTCCTAACCGGACTGGCGACTGCTATCAACCACATCCAACTTGAAAACTTGGGTTTTTACCGTAGGGCGAACTACGGGTTTGGATGTGGCCAAGGTTTAATGGTGTGGGTCGTGAGGTCGTCAGGATTCAAGCTAATGGTTGGTTTTGAGGACCATGACCCACCATCCCAGGCGCTGCAACTGGGTGAAGCGGTGTGAGCCTTGGACGACGTTTTCTGTTGCGAGGGCAGCAATCGCACATGCAAAAATCGCACATGCAAAATCTGAGATGGCCTCTGCTTAAATCGCCAGTTAATGCCCTCATTTGTCCCCACCCTGGAAGACCGGACAAGATGGGGGGCGTAACAATTTTCCTAGGATGCTTAGGGCAGGGCGATCGCGGGTGAGAGCAAAACCACTTCACCACTATCGACGATGAAGGCTGTAAATCGTCCTGAACTCAGCGCCTGGAGGGTCTGGGCGGCAACCTGGGGGTCTGTGGTCTGCACCGCCATTAAGTAAGGACGCCGTTGATAGACGGCCAAACCGACCGTATCGTTCAACGTGTCCTGGACTTGTTGGGCGATCGCGGGCTGATTGCTGTAGCTGACGAGCACCACATAGCCCTCTCCCAATAATTGGGGCGCATAGCCCACAGTGGCTGGGGTGGTCGTGGGAGAACTGGCTGTAGGCGGAACCGGTGCCGCTGCCGCCGGGGATTCCACTGGGGTGATCGCTGGGGTGACCTCCCCCGGTGCCGCGGGGCGAGCGACAAAAGCCTGAGCCCCTTCTACCTCAGTCAGGTATTGCGCCCAAGCATTGGCATTTTCAAGGCTGGTGAATCCCCCCGCTCGTACCACCGGTGAATCTAAGTACTGGCAGACGGAGACATCGGTGCTGGCGGGCAACAGGTCCTGGATACGATCACGTTCCGCTTCGGTCTCCCCTTGCACGAGGAGTAAGTATTCAGCCGTGGCGGGGGGTGGGCAAGGGGGGAGATCCTGGGCTCGCACGCCTTGCGCCGCGATCGCACCACCACCGATCACACAAACTATGACGCCCCAGCGCCGAACCCGTTGCATCCAGGACATGATACCTACACCGTAGAGAGCAAACTCAAACCATTCACTAACCCAGCTCTATCCATGAGCTGCTGCAGTTCCCTATCTTGCCACATCTATCCCGAACCGAATGTTTGCGATCGCGCCAGATGCGGTGGGGACGGAGCGAAAGGGTGGCTGGTATTTTATGGGGCCACAGTGGTGAGGGACGCTAACGGATCGGGAATGGACCCAGAGGGTGCGGCGAACTCACCGGTCAGGACGTACTCTAGGCGCAGCTTCAGCCAGGTAATAAAGGTGGCATCTGTGGAGAGAACCGCCGCTGCGGGTTGAGGACATTGGCCCTTGACCCCAGCCAATTCTGGCGCGTCTAAGAATGCAGGCTGCTTGATCAACCAAAAATCAATGGCTTTTTCTTGCTCTTGGTAATGGCGGGTGCGTTCTTTGAGAACTTCCGCTAAGGGCTCTTCCTCAAAGAGAAAGTGCTCGCTGGCAACCAAGTAATAGTAGGTCTGAAACGACATCAGAGCGGTTCCTTCAAGGGGCTAGGGTGTTAATGATTTTAATGGGTCTTGGGCGATCGCCCAAGACCCATAATTAATGCAGGTCATGAACGTTGACGCTAACGGTGTTTTAAAGGGATTCGAGATAGGTGAGTAGATCAGCCATGTCTTGGGCTTCGGGCTGAAACTGAGGCATGGGTGGGGTGCTGCCACTGGTCACCTGCTGAATCAACCGTATCTTTGACATCCGCCCCGAGACCTTCAGAAGACTCGGGCCGACTTCTCCATTGGCTTCAATCCCATGGCAAACGGCACAGTTCATTTGAAAAATGGCTTGCCCTCGCGCCTGTTCCCCTTGCAGGGAAAGGACCTGATGGATATAAGGATCCGAAGCCTGGACTTGGCGGACCCCTAAAACGATCGTTAAAGTCACCATTCCCATCAGGGCGATCGCGAACAATACTCGCAATAGCACTGCCGTGGGGGAAGGAGCTGACTCTAGGGCCGCGTTTTCAGTCAAAACCAGGAACTCTAAGTTACGTTTCGTCATTAACATAGCTTAAAGTTGTGGCCTCAAGCAGGGGCATTGGGTTTGATTTAAGGTTTCTGAGTCGGGGTGTCGTGGGTGTTGATCCGCTTTCAGGCAGAGCGGTTTGGCGCGTTTCTAGCGGCCAGACGATCCAGTTAGCCAGTATGATAGAAAGCAAGATTATTTACATCTCTTGAAACATTGGGTGTTGAGAGATGGCCGCTATTGCTGTGATTGAAAGGAGCTAATTCGCGTGGTTGAGCCGCTTCTCAGTGGAATTGTTTTGGGCCTAATCCCTGTGACCTTGGGGGGGCTATTTTTCGCCGCGTATCTGCAATACCGTCGTGGCAATCAGTTTGACGGTTAGGGCTATGACCCTGGGGGCTTAGATCCTGCTGAAGGGTCAGCCCACTCAGCATCGCCCGCTGATTGAGGGGGCGAGTCCAAAGATTGAACCGGGCTGTCCTACAGCAGCCCGGTTTTTGCATCTAGTCCGAGACTGTTTTTTTAGCCTTGGCGTAACTGCCAACGTTTCGTTTTTAGCTGGCGAGCCATTAGCTGCAATGGTAATGTTCAGTGATGACC
>JAQCKL010000248.1 GCA_027592485.1 Cyanobacteriota bacterium | reverse complement strand
GCCGGAAGCGTCACGGGCTTTTTGCAACCACTAGCTTGTTAAACAAATCTTTTATTCGAAGTGCCCATTAGCTTGAGCAGATTGGTCACCTTTTGACCCTTTATAGACAAAGATTGTGACATTCTTGTGACAGTGCATCATCACCGTCACGATCAGGGACTGCTCGTTCTGGAGCCTTGGGAAGCAAGCGCAGGCATCCTCGGCCCCATACAGCAGGGAAAGACCATGATGGTGTCGCTCCAATTGCCACAATTAACCCTCATTAGCGGCAGGCAAAACCGCCTATGCAAGCGCTCTGGTGCAAGCTTGCAATGACCCTGAAGAAACCGTGCTGTTGCTCTCCACCGACCCATTCCTGAGGGGATGTCCTGCAGCTATCAGTGGACGACGATATGCTGCGGACACGACCCCGCCGAGGCCCTGGCAGTGTTATTTTCAGACAGCCTAAGGAGTCCCCGCCACCAGGTGGCAGGGGCGGTACGGCGGCTGCTTCCCTGGGCTGATCTCCCCTAACGGGCTCCTCTAACAACCGATGAAAGACCTATGGCTACTGTCACAATTACCGTCAAGCTGTTTGCGGCCTATCAAGAGGCCTATGGACAGCCCGAGCTGACGCTCACTCTGCCCGTGGGTACCCCGGTATCGGCATTATGCGATCGCCTGATTGATCAGCACCCCAGCCTAAAGCAGTGGCGGGAGCTGACCCGCTTCGGCGTTAACTTTCAGTTTGTCGATCCCGAAACCCCGCTTCAAGAGGGGGATGAAGTCGTGTTGATTCCCCCCGTTAGCGGGGGTTGACCCATTCGCACCAAATCGCAGGGCGCACTCGGGTAACCATGGATCAAGCCATTCCAGAACAGCCCAACCCGCCGCCTTTTATTCCAGCCGCGTTTGAAATACCGCAAACCTTAGAGACCCATCAGTTTGCCAAGGGATGGCTCGATCGCTGTTGGCCCTTCAAAACGGCCATCAGGGCCATCTATCCCGACAGAGATTAGGCCTAGTAGAGCATTAGGCCAGATCGCCGTTAACCCTTGAGGCCACTGCTAGACTCACTGGGGACGATGTAGCGTTGCATCACGACAAAAAAGAGCACCACGGGCACAATTGAAATCACCGAACCCGCCGCAATTAATCGCCAGTCTAGGGAAAAACTACCCGCCAGCTTGGCCACCCCTAAGGGCAAGGTGTAATACTCAGGCCGATCTAGCACAATCAAAGGCCACAGAAAGTCGCTCCAAGAGCCGATAAAGACGAAAATCGCCAGGGTAACCAGTGCTGGTCGGGTAGAGGCGATCATCACATTCCACCAAATCCCCAGTTCTGAACAGCCATCCATGCGGGCGGCTTCCTCCAGTTCCTTGGGTACCCCCAGGAAGGCTTGTCGCATCAGAAAAATACCGAAGGCTGAGGCAATAAACGGCAAAATAATCCCCAAGTAGGAATTGCGTAGCCCCAACTGTACGGTCAAGACATACAGGGGAATCATCACAATCTGAAAGGGAATCAGAATGGTGGCCACAATCAGGGAGAACAGTGCCTCTCGTCCCTTAAACCGCAGCCGAGCTAGGGGATAGGCCGCTAGGGAGCAAAACAGCAGGTTCAGCCCTACGGTCAGCACCGCCACTAAAATGCTGTTGAAAAAATACTGCCCGAAGGGATTTTGTTGCCAGACGGTGATGAAATTCTGGAGTGTGGGCTCCGCTGGCAAAAACTGGGGCGGGAACTGAAAAATATTTTCGTTTGGCGACTTGAGGGCGGTGCTCAGCAGCCAAAGGAGGGGCAGTAGCATCACCAGCGCGATCGCCCCTAATACCCCATACAGCCCTGTGATTTGCCAGAGAGAATAGCGTTGTTCCTGGTTCTCGCCCCGTAATGGACCAGCCATGGCTACCCCAGGATTAACCCTTGCATGAGCCAAAACCCAGCAAACGCTTCCGTGTCGGCTGAAGTCTGTAAAGCCAAGAAATGCACCTGGTTAGCGGCTGCTTTGGTGGCAGCAAAGTTCTCTGCTTCTTTTTTTAGCTCTGGTGTGCCCAAAGGAGAGAGGATCCAACTCTCTGCTGCCCCCGTTTCCAAAATCAAGCGTGGCGATTTAGTGGCTTCTACCTGCACCTCTGCCAGTTCTAACCCTGACATCCAGGCGGCCATGGCTGTCGCCCGGGGCGAAAAGATGACGATACCTGGAATCATCGTGTCGCCATCAACCGCTGCCAATGACAGGGGGAAGGCTTCACCAAAGTCCATGGGCCAATCTGCCATGTCAGCAAAATCTTTGGCCGGCAAGGTAACAAAGGCCCATTGTTGACCGACTAGGGCATCGGGCAAAGGCCGGGGAGAGGCGGGTGGGGCTGCGACCGTGGGGGAGGGTTTATCGGTATAGCCCGGTTCCTGGGGATAAACCTCTGCTTTTCGATAGTCAAGCCAGCGCTGTAATGCCAGGGTGCGACGGCTGGGCTTAGCCGCAATGCCTAGGGCTTCGCAGGCGCGGATAATCATGGCCTGCATGGGCAATCGAAAAAAGCGAATCCGGTTGGGACGGGCGTCTGCCGCCGCGATCGCCTCCTCAATGGCGGTCTTTAACTCAAGGGAGTTGACCTGGGTATTGCTCAAAAATTTGCTGTAGCGGAAGAGATTGTCTGGATCGGCCTCTACGGTCTGAGTCCCTTCTGTAATCAGCACCTCCCAGCGCTTTTTATTGTTTTCGTCCAAAATCGGACGGGAGTAAAAGTCCAGCTCCCAAATCGTCACCATGGGGAATCAACCTCGCTTTGATAGGACCTGCACAAACTCACAGGTCGCTCTCTGCTAAAGCACTGTCAAGATTTTGGAGACGGCTCTCCGCATCGGCCATCACCGTGTCTAGTTCCTTCAGCATCTCTCCTGGGTACTTTTCTAGCACCTTGGTAGACAGGGAAATGCGGTTGCGTTCTTCATCCAGAGCCACGACCACCGCTTTTAAGGGTTGGTCAACGGTGAGAAGACCGGTTAGGGAACCGACATAGTTTTTGCTGATCTGGTTAATGTGTAAGAGCCCCGTAACGCCATTGAAATCCACAAAGACACCATAGGGTTTGAGGCTGGCAACGGTCCCGCTGATGAGTTGTCCGACCTCTAGACTGGCCATGGCTCGGGAGCGATTAGCCAATTTTTCAGACAACACCAGCTTGTTTCGTTCGGCATCAACCTCTAGGAAATTGACCGATAGGGTTTGTCCGACCATATTCTCAAGGTCTTCCTTTTGGCTGAGGTGCGATCGCGGGATAAATCCCCTTAATCCCTCAACATCGGCAATAACGCCGCCCTTGTTAATGCCCGTCACCTTGACCTCTAGAACCGCACTATCGGTTTGTAGCTGGGTCAACTTTTCCCACAGGCTTTTAACCAATAGCTGCCGTACCGAGAGCAAGATCCGACCGTCGGCATCTTGTTCCCGAATAATTAAAAACTCTCGCTCCTCTTCCAAGGGCAGGGCGGTTTCTAAGCTCTCCACTTTCCCCAGGGCTGCTTCTTTGAGGGGGACAAAGGCATCGGACTTGCCGCCAATTTCTACATAGACCCCTTCTGAGCCATGGCCAATGACTGTGCCACGCACGACACTACCGGCCTGAAAGGTGTAGTCGTGTGCCGCCAGCGCCTTGGCAAAATCATCTGTCGAAAAGGTCAAAGCCACCATTCTCCTGATCGCAATCGAACCTTTAGTGTACGGTATGGATTTGCCAGGCTAGCAAGGCGAACGTGAGATTCGGTATCAATTCTCAGATTCCCAATCAATTTCATCCAAATCAGAGAGCGGTTCTACCGTATCGGTCAGCTCACAGCGCAATTCCTGTAATGCTTGTTGCCGACGACGACGGGACACCCGGCGATATTTTTTTGCTTGCAAACGGGGTTCATGGCTGACCTGGCCCGCTAACGTCGCCTTCACCTTATAGGTTGCTTCTGGGTCGGGAGAGTCCTGCCGGAGCTGTTGCTGAGCCAGACAATTTTTCAGAATGGCCAAATAGTCTTCATATCGCTCCCAGTCCCCCCGCACCACACAGCCAGGCTCGTCGCGATGTAGGCAGTCCCCAAATTGGCAGCGATCGCCCTCAAGTCGCTGCCGGATCTCAGGAAAGTATTGTGCCAAATCCTCTGGATGGCAGCTAATTTCAGGTTGGTTAAACCCAGGGGTGTCAGCCAATAGGCCGCCTTGGGGAAGTTCAAATAATTCCACATGGCGAGTCGTGTGCCGCCCTCGGCCCAACTTTCCCGAGACCTGGTTCGTGCGCAAATCAGTTTTGGGGATCAAGGCATTGATTAAGCTAGATTTCCCTACCCCTGATGGTCCTGAAACGATAGTGATGCGATCCCGTAAAGCTTGGGCTAAGGCCGGAAACGCCGGATCAGTTTGAACACTGATCAAAATCGGGGTATACCCCCATTGGCAGAGGCGTTCGATCCATGTTTGTTGCTGAACCTCGCTAGCCAAATCTCTTTTATTCAGGCAAAGACAGACATCCATGCCGGTCGCTTCTGCCTTGACGAGAAAATGGCTAAGTTGGTGTGGATCGAGCGTGGGCTCGACTAGGGCAAAGACCAGCAATACTTGGTCGCCGTTAGCGACTGGAGGGCGGTCCAATTGGGTGCGGCGAGGTTCCACTGCGGTGATGACAGCCCGTGCATCCTCCCAGTCAGGGTCCTCAACCCAGACTCGATCCCCAACCATGACCTGTTGGCCCATTTTTTTGAGGCGAGCCCGACGGGTACAGAGCAGAGTCATCTTAAGGGGCTGGTAAGGCCCGTTGCCCGCTTTCTCATCCAGACGGACCCAATAAAAATTGGCTTGGGCGGATGACACCGTACCCAACCAAGCTGAACTCGAATGTTGGGTAGAGGCAGCTTCAGTCACTTACCCATGCCTACTGCTCCGGTTTGCGGACAATCATGGCCGCAAATCCGTCCCGGTGAGTGAGTTGCTCGATTTTGTAGCCCCCCATCGTCAAGCTATCGGGAACCTGCTCTACCGGTTCCCCTTGATCCAGCCAGACTTCCAAAAGAGAGCCCGCCGCCATCTGCTCCAAGCGGAGTTTAGTGCGGACAAAGTTGATAGGGCAGGGGGTTCCTCTCAGATCGAGATGGGCATCCACAGTGAACGCCGCCGATGGAGCCCTAGCGGGTATTGAAATGGGTATTGAGTCAGCCGGGATTTCACTCATCCTCGAAATAACCCTCCCAGGAAGCCCTCAATACCGCCGCCTTTGCTGACGAGATCACCCCGCATTTCCGCCAGCTTCTCAACCAACTCCCGTTCCCCTTGATTGAGGCGGGTGGGAATTTGAACTTGGATGGTCAGGAGGTGATCACCCCGACTGACCGGATTGCCTAATCTAGGGACGCCCCGATTTTCTAGCGTGAGGACAGTACCGGGTTGAGTCCCGGAAGGAATATCCATCTTGACCGGACCATCCACCGTTTCCACTTCGATTTTGGCACCCAAAATCGCTTGCAAGTAGGTGATTTTCAAATCCGAGAGGACATTAATGCCATCCCGGCGGAAGCTCGCGTCCTCCGTGACAAATAGATAGACATAGAGGTCGCCAGCGGGACCCCCCTTTTGTCCCGTATCTCCCTCATTGGAGACCCGTAAGCGGGTGCCGTTGTCTACCCCCGCTGGAATCGTAATTTTTAGCTTCTTATTTTCTTGGCGATGGCCACTGCCACCACAGGTTTCACATCGATCTTCCACCACCTCTCCACTACCGGAACAGGTCGGGCAAGGGGATACCTGGGCAAAACTACCAAAAGGAGTACGGGTGGTCCGACGGACCTGGCCAGAACCGCTGCAGGTGCCACAAGTCTTCGGGCGAGTGCCGGGTTTTGCGCCGGAGCCGCTACAGGTGCCACAGGTTTCTAAGTGGCTAATCTTGATTTCCTTTTCGCCGCCAAAGATAGCTTCTTTGAATTCAAGCTTCAGGTCTAGGCGGAGATCATCCCCACGGGTGGGGCCTCGGCGACGCCCCCCGCCACTCTGCCCAACACCCCCGCCAAAGCCCCCAAAAAAGCTCTCGAAGATATCAGCAAAACCGCCCATATCTCCCATATCTTGGAAGCCTCCCGCGCCGGCCCCACTGACCCCGGCTTCACCAAAGCGATCGTACCGAGCCCGCACTTCAGGTTCGGATAGAACCTCGTAGGCCCGATTAATCTCCTTAAAGGTCTCTTCTGCTCCGGCCTCTTTATTCACATCAGGGTGATATTTGCGGGCCAACCGACGGTAGGCTCGCTTAATCTCGTCCTGATTGGCGCTTCGAGAAACACCTAACAGCTCATAGTAGTCACGGGCCATAGGCGGTCACTTTCGTTGGGATGAACACTTCGATACATTACCCCACATTTGTGGAGGGAAAGGCAATGGGCACACGTCATCAGTTCTGATGAACAAAATAGTATGCAGGATTACTATTCTAGTTGCTAGTCAATGGCTTCGTAATCAGCCGTGATGGTGGCGTCTAAGCCATCCAGATCATCTTCGTCCATCTCAGTGCCAACACCATCCTGCACAATATTGTCATCTAGCAGTGTAGTGGGTGGGACATCAACATCAAAATCGATGTTGTCATCACTACTCGCAGCCTGTTGATACATCGCCGCGCCGATATCCAGAAGAGCTTGCTGTAAGAGGATGTTTGAAAAGTCGGTCTTGAAGTAATAAAAGCTCTCAGGGTATAAGTTGCGACAAGT
>JAQCKL010000247.1 GCA_027592485.1 Cyanobacteriota bacterium | reverse complement strand
AGCTCTGCTTCTCGTCCCTGGGCGCGCAGGTCAGCAAAATGAAAGATGAAGTATTCATACTCCCCCGCATTTAACTCATCTCCCCCTAAGCCCCCCAATAGGGTAGGAAAGCCCTGTTCAGCTACGGCTTCGCAGAGCAAGTAATGGGAGAGCCAAGTGGCGGTAGCAACAGGCTCATCGTGGGCGGCAACTAGACGAGATACGGTATCAAAGAGATCAAAGTCATCGACTCGAATCGGATGCCATTCAGCTACTTTTTGAGGTAAGAAGTTTTGAATGTCGTCACTTTCATCATAGGTTTTGTCGCTATAGACACTAGAAAAAGCGTGCTGCTTTTCTCCCAGTGCTGCAACTGCGCAGGACATAACAGAAGAGCTGTCTAGCCCCCCTGATAGCGTAAATGCAGCATTGGGGAAGACCGCAACTCGCCTCGCAACGGCATCTAAGAGAAGATCTCGATACTGCTCTGCTAATTCCGCTTCACTCGCCTGCCACTCTGGCAAATCAGTTAACTGCCAGTAGGGCTCAGTTTTAAGACTGCCCCGATGTAAACACAAGGCAGTAGCGGCGGGGAGTTGCTTTACCCCTGCATAGGGCGACTCTTCAGGGTAATTATCAATGTAACGGTAGTGGGAGCCCGCAAAGACGGCGACAAAGCGACGGTTAATTTCAGGAGAAACACCAGGTATGCTTAGCAGGGCTCGTGGCCGGGAACAGAAGCCAAAATGGTGGGGCGTCTGGACATAGTAGAGGGGACGATGCCCAGCCCGATCGCGTCCCAGCCAAAGCCGATCGCACTTGGCATCAAAGAGCGCAATGGCAAAATCACCATTGATCCGCTGGAGGGCACCCACAAAGCCATGGCGCTCGTATAGGACAATCAACTGGGCCGCAGCATTCGCAGCGAGAAGAGACGGGGATAGCCCCCAGTCGTCTGGGTTATAGAAATTGCCATCAACTACGGCAATGACTTGATCCATCACTGCCAGGTTGGGCGATCGCAGCCCCGTCCAACCCATAGTGGCTCCCGTTAAGGTATCTGCCACCTGCGTCCATCCTTGACCTGACACCTTAGTGAGCAGAGTTTCGGCAAGGGGTGGGTGGGCAGGATGAGTGAACACACCAGCAATCCGTGACATTTAGTTCCCCGCCTCCTGTTGCCGCACAGCCACAAGAAATCGCCAGTGGTGGGTATAGCCAATCACCATTTCGGGAAGATCCCCTGTGCGTTGATCTGGAATTGACTCAACTCGAAAACCATAGGAACTAATAAAGTCACACACTTCCTGAACGGGATAGGTATTGACATGTACCTTTAGGTCAACCCCATCGTCTAGGAAGCGATCGCTCACGTAAGCATAGTCCCCCACTGAGGCTAAGGATTCCCGCAGAATCACTGTCTTTTGGGCTGTGTTCAATAATCTCTCCAAGGGACGGTGGTAATTATCTAAGTTGCTGAGGACGTTGATGCAGACCACATGGTCGGCCTTGCCCCCCAGGTCTTCAATGCGCATGGGCTGTAGGTGGTGAGCAGGGAGGCCAAAGGTCGGTAGGTGTTGCTGGCCAATATCGATTAAAACCGCAGTGGCATCAATGCCCCAGTACTCAACGGGAACCATGCCCTTACGCAGGGAGTGAAAAAAATAACCACTCCCACACCCTACATCCAGCAGGGTATCCCCAGGGGATACGTAGGGCTTTAACAGCGTTACCGCCTGCTGGTGACAGGTCATTTCTTCCGCTTCTAGCCGACATCGGCGGGCATAGAGATCTCGCACTGTGGCACTGTGTTCCCAGATGTTGTACTGGTGCCAACCGTTACTGTGAATCATGGCCGCTTACCGACCACAATGAAAGCGGAAGCCATAAAGTGACCCCGCCAATCCCTGGGGTTTTCTAGACTAATACTCTCTCTCCGAAAAGCATTGGGTAGCAGCCCCTCAACCATGGGAGGGAGGCAGTGGTAGTGGTAAAACAAGGTTTGCACATCGACTAAGCCTGCTGCCCGCGCCTCTGCTACCAACTCAAAAGGATTGTGGGTGCGAGATAAGACCTCATCGTAACCGGGCTCGTCGGTATACCCTTTCCGCACAGGGGGAAGATCCATGCGAAAGCGCTGATCGAGTTCGTCCAAGGCTTGGGACAGTGCAGCTTTTTCGGTGGGGTCTTGGATGCGATCGCTTAACTTATCAACTTGGATCAATTCTTGGCGAAATAGATCGCGACTATAGCGATTCAGGGTAAACAGTGCAAACAGTTGATTGCGAGCTTCACAGGCTACCCAACCGCCAGGTCGTATAGCATTGGTCAAATGGCTTAATACGGTGCGATCTTCACTGGCAGGAATGTGCGGTAACACCCCAAAACAAATGGCGGCATCAAAGGGGGGATGATCAGGCTGATCAGGGCAGCGAAAGGCATGGGCATCTAGGACACTGCCTTCCCAGATGTGGCTAGGGGGAACCTGCTGTAGGGCCAACACCCGCCGCGCCTCGGTGATCATTTCTGGAGTTAAGTCAAACCCAAAGCGCTGTAAATTTGGCAAATTCAAATCCCGCAGCATAGAGGCGGGACCACAGCCTGCATCAAGTAAACTGCTAGCCCCAGACTGCTGGAGTAGATCGCGGATGATGTCGGTGTGAACCGGGGGATAGGCGGTATCGCTCTCGTAGTAATCGGCATAGTAGCGATCTCCCCAGGTGCTATAGCAATGGCGAATGGACTGTTCGAGATCCGGTTGAGTCATGCAAGCAGCAGAGCGGGAATAGGGTTGACTTAACTTACCGACGACGGGCGGCGACCCACAGATGGGATGACAGGTTGTGATGGGCTAGGAATTGCTGAAATGGCCATCCCAACGATTCCCAGTCATCCACTAACACCCTTTGGAGAAAGGGATCTCCGGACAAATCAATCTCTCCCTTGAGGGCCGCTTCCCGGACAAACTCCGCATCCAGCCGCCCTGGAGTGGTGGCTTCTAGCACCTCAAACCCACAAAGTTCAAGTAACTGAGAGAGGGATTGGGGATTAAATAGATTGACATGCTCTGCATCGACTGCCAAGGCTTTAGCCCCCAGCATGGCAATGTCAAAGCCAAGACCATTGGGACAAGACAAAATCAATAATCCCCCTGGTGGCAGCAGATGAGCACATTGAGCCACAAATTCTCGGGGCTCAAATAAATGCTCAATCACTTCAAACGAGACAATGACGTTGACGCTGCCAAGGTCTTCCCCCTTAACATCCTCAACCCGCCGTTCAATTACCTCCACGCCGCGATCGCGGCAGGCAGCGGCCATATCAGGGTTTGCCTCTACTGCAACGACGCGGTTAAAAGCTTGAGATGCTGTGGCTACAGCAGCAAAGGTGCCGAAGCCAGGGCCAATTTCCAAGAGAGTGCCACGGGGGATGGCATAGCGATCGCAAAATCCCAACACCCGATCTAACCAGGGCTTATGAATTTTTTCCCGTCGGGATGCTTCCGAAGCTGGGAAAATATATTTGGCCCAATAGGCATAGTTTTCAGAGTGGGTGTAATAATCCGCCATCACCGCTGGAGAAGGGCGAGGGCTCATATAGATGGTGGCACAGTCCCCACAAGTGCGAAAAGAGAAACCAAATTTCTCAAAAGCAGGTTGATAGGTCTGACTGCCACAGGCCGGACAAGCGACCTCAATAAACTCATTGGCCCGCTGTTGCATCCGCTCGATGTCACGGGCAAAAGCAGCCTCTTGCGCTGCTAACAGCTCATCGGGACACAGTTCCTTTTCACTCAGTTGCTCCCCTAAGGGAATCGCGTTCTCAGCAGTCATTAGGGTCTCAAGTCAGGATTTTTGTTCAGGGCAGTTCAGGAATCGGTCACGCTTAAGCCATCTTTAGCCCACGCTCCTGCTTCCATGCGCCAGACGCGGGGATCCCGAAAGGTATCGGCAATGCGATCAAACTCGGGTTCAGTCATACCGACATAGGTCAGCCAGCGGTGCAGATCCCTGGGTTTAATCGGGTCATAGTGATTTACTAACTCAATGGCTTTTTCACGGCTCATCAACCCGGCCCGAATATCCTTACAGGTATGGTCAGTGGCGCGGCCATAGCCAAACTTGATGTACTTGAGATAATCATGCACCCCGTTTTCATGCATATCGTCCAGATTGGACATGGTGCGATAGGTGCGATCAAAGGGCTCGTGGGATACCTCGAAGCCGTAGCGCTCCGTCACTAGCTTGATATGCTCATTAGCTTCCCAATAGATGTAGTTTCCCAAGAAAATTCCCCGTAAATCCAGGGCTAGCATTGCTTCATCAGTGGGATATTTCCACGGACTCAGGTCTTGGGCTGTCAAGCCTTCGCGGTCAACAAAATAAGTCCACTCATAGCCTCGGGCAAAATGCTCTAGGCGATCGCGATAGGTGACCTCCGGGAAGTCATCCATCGAGAACTGACCACAGAGATCCAAATAGCCATGCTCACCATAGAACACCAGGGGAATCCGATGTTGGGTCGCCACCTGCATAGGGGCAGTCATAATCCCCACATGGGCGTGCCAATTCATGTCTCCCATCACCGTGAAGCCTAAGCGGTTCAGCTTTTTCAGCGTGGTAACTGAGGGTCGCACCAGGATGTGATCGACCCCGAAAGCCTCTCGCATCCGCACCATGTTGCGCCAACCGACATCGGTCCAATTGTTGCCGTCATAGGTGACTAGCAAGGGGTTGAGACCAAACTCTTCCTTCAGCACATGAACCTGAAAGTAGGAATCTTTGCCTCCCGATACCGCCACCACCATATCATGGCGGCTACCGTCCCGACAACGATACTGCTCTAGTAAATCCCGCAACAACTCCCGTCGCCGTTCCCATTCTTGGGCCGGAATCTGAGCCTTGACCTTTGCCATCTGGCACCCGGTACAAACCCCCTGGTCATCAAATTCCATGGGGGCGGCAGAAATCGAGGGATACACACAGGCGGTACACCAGCGAATGGCGGCAGGGGCCGTAGCTCTGGGTTGGGCGGCGACGTAGCTTTCTGTCTCTGCCTGGTGCAGGCGCTTGGCGATGCGAGCATCTTCGTAAGGGCGATCGTACTCGGGCTCACGGCGTAAAAACTGGGAACCCAATCCGACGGGGCGCATAGGAATTCCTGCGGTCAAGCAGGCTTGCTTGGCGTGGGAATAGCTCAGCTCAAAAAAGTGAAAGATGTTAGCTGCTGCTGCTGCTGCTGCATTGCCAGCCAGGATAGCGGTGGGGAAATGGTCGTAGCGGCCTACGCCGCCGCAGGCAATCACCGGAATTGATACCGCAGCGGTGACGGCCTGCACCAGCTCTAAGTCATACCCTTGGCCAGAACCATCTTGATCAATGGAGTTGAGAAAAATTTCTCCAGCCCCTAGAGCCTCTACTTGCTGAGCCCAGGACACGACATCCCAATCGGTTGCTTGCCTGCCCCCGTCCCCAAACACCTGCCACCCGGTATCGGTGCGACGGGCATCAATAGAGGCGACGATGCACTGACTACCAAAGCGACGGGCGGCCTGCTGCAAGAATGCAGGTTCCCCAAGGGCGGAGGTGTTGAGGGTGATCTTGTCGGCTCCTGCGGCCAACCGCTGCTCGATATCTGCAACTGTCCGAATCCGACCGCCAAAGGTAAGGGGCATAAAGCACACCTTGGCAATTTCCCGCAGCACATCTAGGGCGGTATCCCCCAGGTATTGTTGTTGGAGATCGTCCCGACGCAGGTCATGCCCTGCTGCACCTCGGCTAATATCCAGGACGATTAGCTCATCAACATTCCAGTCAGAAAAGCGTTGCACCGTGCTCATGGGGTTGCCAATCACCTGATGCACCTTAAAAAGCTGACTGCGCACAATCATGCCGTGTTTTAGCAGCAGCACTGGAATCAGGCGGGGGCGAACGGTCATAACAGCAAATATTTCTGGTTATGCAACGGCGGTATCTGGTACTCCAAGCGGGGGAGCAATCGTGTGGGCAAACTGATTGAGTAACTGTAACCCAGCATCTTGACTTTTTTCCGGATGGAACTGAACGCCAAAAATATTGCGGTGAGCAACAGCAACAGTCACCATAGCCTCACCGAAGGGTATAGTCGCAACAACATGGCGGGAGTCGGAACAATTCAAATAGTAACTATGGACAAAATAAAACGTTTGGGAAGTGCCCATGCCCTGAAATAGAGGTGACTGGAGATTGAGTGTTACATCACACCACCCAATATTGGGTACTCGTTCGCTTGCTTGAGCAGCTTGAAGGGGAATGACACGACCCGGAATCAGCCCTAGTCCTGGGTGTTCGCCAAACTCTTCGCTGACTTCTGCTAGGAGTTGCATCCCCAAACAAATGCCCAAAATGGGTACGCCTGCTGCCGCTGCATCCAAAATTGGCTGCACCAAATCCTTCTGTCGTAAGCTCTCCATGCCATCGGCAAAGGCACCTACCCCAGGCAGTACCAGGGCTGATGCAGTAGCGACTGTCTTAGGCTCGGTGGTGGTGGTGGTAGCTACTCCTAAGCGGCGGTAGGCTGCCACAACGGAACCAATATTGGCGATGCCGCTATCGATAATCGTGATCATGGGGCCACTCGGTTTGGTGGGGTGCGGGGAATTTCGGCTCGGTGCAAGGTCACCAACCCTTTCTCTTCAAACCGCCCCAAGTATCGGCGTAGGCGATCGAAAGGCAGATCGTGGCGCTGAGCAATTTCTAAAATCGTCATATTGCCGTCCATGTAGCGAAACAGACAATCTAGCAAATGC
>JAQCKL010000246.1 GCA_027592485.1 Cyanobacteriota bacterium | reverse complement strand
CATGGAAGATAACGAGAACCACCAAATTTACGATTCCCTCGGCAGCATGACTTTTTCAGCAAGCCCTACCAAGGCCCTATGGGTCAATTGTGGCGGTGCACCGTCTTTTAATAGCGTCAGCCGTTGGATTCTCCAAGAAATGGGCTTTTTGTTGGAGGAAGCGACGGCAGATGAGGCCTTGAGCCAACAACTGGTGTATCGACTCACCCAGAAACGCTGCCTGGTGGTGATCGATCAGATGGAGGCGATCGCCCAGAAGTCCGATTGGCCCTCCTTTCAGCGGTTTTTAGCCCAGTGGCAGGCAAAGGGACGGCAAAGCAGTGTACTGCTGACCACCCGTCAACCGGTGTTAACCGATGACCGCTATCGGCTGGATTTGGCCGGGTTCACCCCCGATGAGGGGGCGGCTTATCTCAGCCAGCAGGGTATCTGCGCCGCCGGGGAGACGGGGCTATCAGAGCTGTCTCGCTTGGGGTTAGGGCACCCGCTGCTCTTGAAATTAGCGGCCAGTTGGCTACGGGAAACGGCCAATGGCCAACTCGAAGACAGTGGCTTGAGCTTTTTTGAAGGCTTATTTCAGCAAAACCCTGCGGTGGATACCTCAGTGCCCACTGAGAATTGGGTGGCGCAAGTGTTTCAGGCGCTACTGGCGCAACTGGCCCCCTTGCAGCGGCAGGTGCTGCTGGCGGTGTCGGTCTATCGCCGTGCCTTTAGTCTGGAGCAAGCCCAGGCGATGGAACCCCAGGTGGCGGAGGCGGATCTGGCAATGCTGACCGGGCAGGGCTTGTTGGTTGGGGTAGCCGAGACCTGGACGCTGCATCCCCTGGTGAAAGCATTGGTGAGCACCGCGCTGCAAGCGGCGGGCCAGGAGACCGCCGCCCACCAGAGCGCCATCGCCTATTTTTCCGCCCGACTCCAGCGGGACACCGTTGATTTGACTGATGTCTTAGATTGCTTCCATCACCACTGCGAACTCAGCCACTACAGCGCCGCCTTTGAGGTGATTGGCCGGGTCTATTCCTGGCTCGATCGACAGGGGTCCTATCCGTTGCTGTGTGAACTGTATGGTCAACTGGTGACCGCTTGGCAAACCCATCCGCCCAGTGCCCGTGAAGCGCAATCCCAGTTTGGGGAAGCATTGAACCGATTAGGCCTTGCGTACCAGTCCTTAGGGGAATATCAACGGGCCATTGACTTCCAACAGCAGTCCTTAGAGATATCGCGCGAAATCGGTGATCGAAAGGGCGAAGCAAATTCCCTGAACAATCTGGCCATTGCGTATCATTATTTAGGGAAATATCAACGGGCCATTGACTTCCAACAGCAGTCCTTAGAGATATCGCGCGAAATCGGTGATCGAAAGGGCGAAGCAAATTCCCTAAGCAATCTGGGAAGTGCGTACCATTCCTTAGGCGATTATCAACGGGCCATTGACTTCTACCAGCAGTTCTTAGAGATAAAGCGAGAAATCGGCGATAGCCACGACAAAGCCACTTCCTTAAACAACCTGGGCAATGCGTACCAATCCCTGGGAGATTACCGCCGCGCCATTGACTTCCACCAGCAGTCCTTAGCAATCAAGCGCGAAATCGGAGACCGCAACGGCGAAGCCGATTCCTTAAACAACCTGGGCAATGCATACCAATCCCTGGGAGAGTACCGCCGCACCATTGACTTCCACCAGCAGTCCTTAGCAATCAAGCGCGAAATCGGAGACCGCCATGGTGAAGCACAGTCCTTAAACAATCTGGGCGCTGCGTACCAGTCCTTGGGAGAGTACCGCCGCGCCATTAACTTCCACCAGCAGTCCTTAGCAATCAAGCGCGAAATCGGCGATCGCAACGGCGAAGCCAATGCCTTAAATAACCTGGGCGCTGCGTACCAGTCCTTGGGAGAGTATCGCCGTTCCATTGACTTCCACCAGCAGTCCTCACTAATCACGCGAGAAACCGGCGACCGTAAAGGCGAAGCCGATTCCTTAAACAACCTGGGCGCTGCGTGCCAGTCCTTGGGAGAGTACCTCCGCGCCATTGACTTCTACGAGCAGTCTTTAGTGATTAAGAGAGAAATCTGCGATCGCCACGGCGAAGCAAATTCATTATTTAATCGCGCCATAGCCCTAGCCAAGCTCGACGACCACTGGGCAACGCGAGAGGGCTTTGAGCAAGCCCGTGCTCTCTATGCCGAGTTGCAACTGCCTCATAAGGTGGAGAAATGCGACGAGGCAATTCAGGAGCGCAACAAAATTATTGCGGCTCAGCCTCGCCAAGCCCCCACCATCGGGCTACCCGCAGCCCCCAAACCCACAGACGACTGGTGGCAAAAGTCGTTGCCCAGTTCCGAGGCTGCCCCATCCCGTCCCTCCCAGCAGCCCTGGCTGTTTTACCTGGCCTTAGTCGTCGCCGTGATCGTGCTGATTGTGGTGGTGCAGTAACCGCCCCGTCAGCTACTCCCCAGCGGCAGCGCCCCACAGTTGCGCCAACCGCTGGTCACGGCCACAGCCAAAGCGATAGACCCGATACCGCACCGGATGGGTCTGGTAGTAGTTTTGGTGATAGTCCTCAGCCGGGTAAAACGTTGCCGCCGGGACGATCTCCGTCGCGATGGGCTGAGCGAACCCATCGGAGTCATCAAGGGCTTGCTTCGAGGCGGTGGCCAACTGTTGCTGATCAGCATTGTGGTAGAAGATCGCTGACTGATATTGGCTGCCGCGATCGCAAAACTGCCCGCCCCCATCCAACGGATCGACATTGTGCCAAAAGGTATCGAGCAACGTTTCGTAGCTGACTTGCTCCGGATCATAGGTGACCTGCACCGCCTCCACATGGCCCGTATCCCCATTCGACACCTGGTAATAGCTGGGGTTCTCAACCGTGCCGCCGGTATAGCCAGAGGTGGTGTCCAGCACACCCGGCAGTTCGTCAAAAGGATGCTCCATGCACCAAAAACAGCCCCCCGCAAAGGTGGCTTGGGCTGGGCTATCCGCTAGGGCTGGGGACCCCCACATCAGCATGACCATACTCAGCAGCCCCAGGCTGACGGTGATAAAACCTTGCATCCTGTCCGTTGTCCTATAGTGACTGTTTCATCGCGCTGGCCACCCTGCTGAGGCCACCGTAGCTCGCAGTCTTGTCCCGCAGCATTTCCTTGCTAGGTGAGGTCCATCCTCATGTTCTGTCATCAAGGGTTTCAGGGTTGTGTTGGAGACCTTACACGCTTCCAAAACACTGTAACCGGACTAGCGACTGCTCTGGCCCCATTCCTATGGGTGCGCTGAAAAAGTATAAACCGCATCAACTGCAGCCCTGGGCGCTGGATCGGCCCGAACCAGCCAGGGATGCAGCCTCTAAAGTTTGGCATTTACAATGGCCGAGGCACCATCACTGGTCTTGTCCAATCGTTCAAGCTGCGTCAATCGGGTTGGGGGGCGATCTTCGTAACATCCCAGCAGCCCCGTGATCTTCTGTGGCACCAAGCACCGATGAAAAGACGACATTTCACCACCGGGCTGACCTGGGCCTTAGGGGCTGGGGTCGGGGCGATCGGATGTGGCCAACTGACGACCGATGCCCCCAAGGCCGATGCCCCCCCTGGGGATCGGGTGGCCCTCACCCTTTCAGCCGCTGCCAGCGTGCAGGATGCGATGCGGGCGATCCAGGTGGCCTACCAAGCCGTCGCCCCCCAAGTCACGATTCGCTACAACTTTGGGGCATCGGGCTCCCTGGCCCAGCAGATTCACCAGGGGGCTCCGGTGGATATTTTTCTCTCAGCATCGCCGCAGTGGATGGATGATCTGGAGGCCAAGGGGCAGATTCGCCCCGGCTCTCGCATCGCCCTATTACAAAACACCCTGGTGCTGATCGGGCCTCGGGATCAGACCACGGTTACCGACTTCAAGGATTTGGCAACCGGCCAGGTCAACAAGGTGGCCATGGGAGAACCGGAGAGCGTGCCTGCCGGACGGTACGCCAAGGATGCCTTGACCCACCTGGGCCTGTTTGAAGCGGTGCAGCCCAAATTGGTGTTTGGCAAAGATGTGCGCCAGGTTTTGTCCTATGTGGAAACGGGCAATGTGGATGCCGGTTTGGTGTATGCCACCGATGCCCTGGGGTCGCGCCAAGTGGAAGTGATTGCGACGGCCCCGGCAAATACCCATGGGCCGATTCGCTATCCGGTGGCGATCGTGCAAGCCAGTCAACAGGTCGCCGCGGCCCAAGCATTTATCGATTTCCTGGTTAGCGAACCGGCGATCGCTATTTTTCAAGACTATGGTTTCACCATGGCCGAGCCATCCTCGTGAGCCACCACGGTTCTCATCTGCCCCCCTTGAGCCACCGGTTTCCCTATGCCTCCTGACCTGACACCCCTTTGGGTTTCGCTAAAAACGGCGTTTGCGGCCACGGTCCTCGCCTTTGGGTTAGGGATTGCCGCCGCCCGTTGGATGCTGGCCTATGGCGGTCGGGCTAGGGGCCTAATTGACGGGGTGCTGACGCTGCCGTTGGTGCTGCCGCCAACGGTGGTGGGCTTTTTACTGCTCTTACTGCTGGGCAAAAACGGCCCAGTGGGGCAAGGGCTCCATCAGCTCGGCATCACCGTGATCTTCACCTGGGCTGCAGCGGTGATCGCGGCCACGGTGGTGGCATTTCCGCTGATGTACAAAACGGTGCTGGGCGCGTTTGAGCAAATCGACCCGACCCTGATCAGTGCGGCCCGGACCCTGGGGGCCTCTGAATGGCGGATCTTCTGGCAAATTTTGCTGCCCTTAGCCTGGCCGGGGGTATTGGCCGGTACAATCCTGGCCTTTGCCCGAGCCCTGGGAGAATTTGGGGCCACGCTGATGGTGGGTGGCAGTATTCCTGGCATTACCCAGACAATTCCCATGGCGATTTTCTTTGCGGCGGAGGCCGGACGCATGGGGGTGGCCCTGGGGTGGGTGGTGCTGATGATCGCGATCGCCCTCGGGACCATTGCGGGCATTCACTATGGCCAAACGGCTCCATCTAAGGCAAATGTCCGCCCCCATGTCCTGATCAGACGCGGGTTTAATGGCCTCTATTTTGGGCGATTTAGCCAGCGAGAATTTGGGCTAGCCCCTTTGACACCGGCCCCTCAACACCGCCAGAGCACCCGTTCCCTGACGCTTGCGTCACCCATAACCAAGGACCACACCAGCGGATGGGGGCAGGCAACCCGAAGGCCCGCCGGGGCATTCGTTTCCACGGCAGTACCAGGGTTGCAGCACCACCATCCGTCCCAACCCGCGCCATTATCCGCACCGCTACCCGCGCCGTTACCCGTGCGGGCAACCCCCAACGCGGTCCCTGAGCCAGAGCTGACGGTGCAGATTGAGACGCAATTATCGGCCTTTCAGCTCCAGGTCAACTTTCACACCGATCACCAACCGCTCGGACTGCTGGGGGCGTCGGGGTCGGGCAAGACCATGACCCTGCGCTGCATTGCCGGATTAGACGCCCCGAGTCGAGGGCGCATTACCCTCAATGGGCGCGTGCTGTTTGATGCTGAGACGGGGGTGAATATGCCCAGCCGCGATCGCAAAGTTGGTCTGGTCTTCCAGAATTACGCCCTGTTCCCCCATTTAACCGTGGCCCAAAATATTGCCTTTGGGATGGGGGCGCTCCCCAAGGCTGAGCGGGCGGCACAAGTGGTGCAATACCTCGACCAGATGGAACTATCGGGGTTGGGCGATCGCTATCCCGATCAGCTCTCTGGCGGTCAACAACAGCGGGTGGCCTTGGCGAGAGCCCTAGGAATTCAGCCCGATATCCTGCTATTAGATGAGCCCCTCTCGGCCCTCGATAGCTACCTGCGGAGCCACATCGAAAAGCTCTTGGTCGAAGTCCTAGGCCATTATGGGGGCATCACCCTATTCATCACCCACAAGCTAGAGGAAGCCTACCGGGTCTGCACTAATTTACTGGTGCTCTCCGATGGCAAAATTTTGGCTGACGGCCCCAAGGAAATCATCTTCACCCGACCGCCCAGCTATGCGGTGGCACGGGTGACGGAATGCAAAAACTTTTCGCGGGCGCGGCGGCTGGGCGATCTCCGGGTCGAAGCATTGGACTGGGGCTGTCAGCTCTCGGTGGCTGAGCCGATTCCGTCGCCGCTCGACTCTGATCTGTTCTATCTCGGTATCCGGGCTCACCACATTCAGTTTTCAAAGGAGCCCGATACCGCCAATACATTCCCAGCTTGGCTGGCAATGATCACCGAGACCCAACACAAGGTCAGCCTGTACCTCAAGCTACACAGCCCACCCACATCTCGCCACGACTATCATCTCCAGGCTGAGGTCTACCGAGAAAAGTGGGCGCAACTAGACCGGCGTCCACTGCCTTGGTCGGTACAGCTACAGTCCATGCATTTGATGATGATGCCGGATTAATGCCTAGCGCCTAGAAGCTGAGGGCATAAGGGGCAAGGGAGCATAAGAGGCTGGGGGGCTGAACCTGTAATGGTCAAGTGATTTACGCTGGTTTATCCATTTTGAGCCAGCCTTGAAAAATGTTTGATCGTATTCTCTATAGCGTTCAGCAGCCCAGATCTAGTATGGCTACGCAGAATTGAAAATGAAAAATCAAAATATCGATTAAGGTCTATCAGGCCGGTTTTTCAGCGTTTCCATCTCGCATCCTTTCCATCGGCTATGGCACTCGCCATACAACGTGGTTTTAACGGCGGGAACGTTTCACCATCACATTTAGGTGGAACCTAAGTAATCTTCATATTTATCAAGTTCCTATGAAAATATGGATTCCAGCCTTGAAATTCCCCT
>JAQCKL010000245.1 GCA_027592485.1 Cyanobacteriota bacterium | reverse complement strand
TCCACAGCCCAAGTAGCCCTATCCAACGCGATGGGGCTACTTGGGCATGACTTAGTCTAAACACCAGTGTTTGATGCGTCAGTCTTTATTGATGTGATCCGAGTGAAAGGCTTTGAACTGGAGGGCTATCGGATCTTGCGGGTGCAAAGTTCGGCGGTGCCCAATGCGATCGCCGCCCTGCTTCTCTATCTACGGGATCAGACCGGAACCCTCCCCCATGTTTATTTTGAGTGGGTCGAGGGCAATCCGATCCGGTACTTGCTGCGCTTCATTCTCTTTGGGGAGGGGGATGTGCCGATTGTGACGCGCGAAGTTTTGCGTAAAGCCGAACCGGATCCCTTGCAACGGCCCCGACTTCATGTCAGTGGATAATGGATTCGGGAGGGCTCCCCAGCAATGGGGGGGCGCTGTTTTACCGGGATACCGAATATCCCCTGATCCCTTGCGGAGAAGCTAAGTGACTCGCAGTTTTGCCCTAACCAGGCTGGCGACGGCTCTACGCCGACAACAAGCCAGCAAAAAGCCCATGAAACCTAGGTTTCATGGGCCTTGCCCCGAAGCGCGCCCTCGAGGACTTGAACCCCGGACATCAGGTTTTGGAGACCTGCGTTCTACCAACTGAACTAAGAGCGCATGGGGGGCGATACCCCAACAGGTTAATTATCCTAGCACGGGCTTGGAACCTGGCCAGTCTTAAATAGGGCGATCAAATCGCTGCTTGAGACGGGTGGCTTTACCAATGCGATCCCGCAGGTAGTAAAGTTTGGCCCGCCGAGCCTTACCCCGCCGCACAATCTTAATATCAGCAACCCGTGGGGCATGGAGCAAAAATACCCGCTCAACTCCGACACCTTGGAAGATGCGGCGAACGGTGATGGATTCATTGATCCCGCCGTTGCGCATGGCAATGACAGTTCCCTCGAAAGGCTGGACTCGCTCTTTTCCGCCCTCTTGAATACGGACTCCCACTCGGACGGTGTCGCCCACGTAGATTTCAGGTAGGTCAGTCTTTAAATGTTCCGCTGCTACGGAGCGGATTACTTCCTGAACATTCATGTGCTTACAAAAAGTGAACAGTCTCTAATCCTACAGCAAATATATGGATGCGGTCCATATGTCATCAACAATTCCCGGTCGGTGATGACATCAGTGGCGATAGCGATAGCCCCTTTACTTAGGACAATAGGATCGCGTTGAATCCTTAGCAACAGTGACGATCTACGTTTCAGAATTTGGGGCAGGTCCACTGCATCCACTCCGCTGGGGCGGGCGTATACCTACACAAGATGCCGCTCAATTCGCGATCGCGCTCAATGCCCATTCCTTATCCCAGTGCGCCAGGGGCTCAGCCAACCACCGACACCACCCTGGTCAAATGCCTGTGGCAGGGCGACTTGGACGCCATGGGGATACTGTATGACCGCTACTCCGGTCTGGTTTACACCATTGCCCTCCGCAGTTTGGGGGACACCGCCAGTGCCGAGGACCTTACCCAGGATGTGTTTTTGACCCTGATGCACCGTCGCACCTATGACCCAGACCGGGGTGCCCTCAGCAGCTATCTCAGCATGCTGACCCGATCACGGGCGATCGATCGCCTCAGGGCGAAATCCACCCGCCACAAATATCTACACCAGTGGCAACACCAACCCCATGTCCCGGAACCCAGCCCCATGGACCATGCCAGCCAACAAGAGCGCCATACCCTGGTACGTGCCGCCCTCGATCACCTCACCCAGCAACAGCGCCAGGTGCTAGAGCTGAGCTATTACCAAGGGCAATCCCAGAGTGAGATTGCCGAGCAGTTGGGGGTCCCCCTCGGTACCGTCAAAAGCTGGGCCAGGCGCGGGTTACTGCGGCTGCGATCCCACCTCCAGGACCAACTCAGTGAGGAGCAAGCCTAATGACCCCTCCCCTGCCTGATGGGTTGCAAGCCTTGGCCGCTGGCTATGTGCTAGGGGATCTCAGTTCGGAAGAGATGGCCCAATTTCAGCAATTGCTGGAAACCCAGCCGGAACTGGCCCAAACCGTCGCCGCCCTCCAAGAGACCCTCTCGATGCTGCCCTATGGTTTGCCGCCCCAGCGCCCGGATAGTCGAGTGCGATCGCGCCTACTCAGCACCGCCACAGCGGTAATAAACCCGACCCCATCGCCGCAGTTGTCTGCCCAGCAACCCAAGCGGTTTGGGCGATCGCCCTGGCTGATGCCTATGGCCGCCTCGGTCGCATTGGTGTTGGGAGGATCGAGCCTCTGGTTGAGCTACCGCGTAGTGACGTTGCAGGCCCAACTGGCTGCGGCGGAACATGTTGTGGAACTGACTCTGACCGACGGCTCTACCGCCGATCCGGCGATCACGGTCAGCCCAGCGGAATCGTTACTGAAGCAGCAATGGTCGGGCCTGATGCAACTGGTGCAGGACCATTCCGGCTCGTTGGTGCGATCCCAGGGACCGGTGGATGTCGTCGCCACCGATCCGAACGTTCTCTCGACCCAATTGGCCTGGTCGGAGCACCTGCCGGCCCTCACCGCGACCCAAGCTCAATTGCTGGGGGGCAGCCCTTGCCAATTTGGCAAGGCCAAAGGGGTGCGGCTCACCTACCAACTCCCCACCCACGAAACCGTTTCCGTTTACCGTGTCGACCTGCAGGGGGACCAGTTTCCCCAGTTCCCAGGGACCTATGTCACCTTAAAACACCACACCGTCAACCTAATTCTCTGGCGAGACCAAGATTACCTCTACGCCCTAGCCGCAGAGTTGCCATTGCCCGATTTGCAAACCCTTGCCCATACCCTGGAGCCGATTTAGGATGACCGTTTTCAACCTATTGAAGATCCGATTCACCCCTAAGCGCCGCCGTTTTCTCGCCCTAGGCACCACCGCCGCCAGTCTGACGGTATTGGCGGCTTGCTCTTTACCCCCCGGCCCTAATGCCGCTGCGATCGGGGAATTACCGCCCCCTATCACCACCACCTCTAGTGAGGCGGAAATGGCTTTGGCTGATCACCTCGCTAGCCTTGGGGCGAAGAAATATGGGGCTTGGTGGTGTCCCCATTGCCATGCCCAACAGGCGCTGTTTGGTCAGGATGCTTTTGCCAAAATCACCTATGTGGAGTGCGACCCTGAGGGCCAAAATTCCCAAACTGCCACCTGCCAGTCGGTGGGGGTGACCAGCTACCCCACGTGGGAAATCAACGGTGAACTCTATGGAGGGGTACAGCCCTTGGAAGAGCTAGCGGCGATTTCGGGCTATACGGGGCCAACTAATTTCACTAATCAACCGGCGGAATAGGGCGGTTCTGAATCATTCAGCCTTCGGGTTTTGATTTCGGTTCTCTGGCCCCTTTTCTTAAATTCTGCTTGTTCATTTCCTGATAAAATCACCGCTGCGATGGTCCATTCAAGCGAAACTACTGAGCTGAATACCCCTATTCCTTGAATGGCTGGCTGACGAGTCCCTAAAACCCCACAGAAATGCCCTAGGGAAGTGTACGAACCGCTTCATATACCTATGGTCCATGCTGAAACATACGGAGAAGGCACCCAAATCGAAACCCGTACAATTCCTATTCTGTAGCTATTGTCACACTTGTTAGCCTTTAGGCGTTGGGGTCACACCCTTGTCGTCTATCACAGAAATTCAAGTGTCTAAAGCAGTATTTTATAAGGAATATTTGGGCCTTGGTTTGGCCATGGCACTGACTTGTGGGGCAGCGCTTCCAGCCCAAGCTCAGTTGAAAAATGGGTCCACTTTCACGCTTTTTTTAGAGTGTAATAACGACGGGTCGGCTCTGATTGTTGGTAGTAGCGCCGTTATTGATGGCTGGCAGTACACATCAGATGCCCGCAACGACAACACAGATGGCTACTACTACGACATCGCCGGGATGGCCCTCAAGCAAACCGCTGATGAGATTGTTGTGGTTCTTAACGGCAATACGCCCCTAATCGGTACTGGCTACGATCGCCAGGCCAATCAAGTGGTTTGGGGCGACCTGTTCTTCACCGGCAGCACCTACGGTTCCTTCCAAGCGGCTACAAATGCCGGTGATCTCTACGGTATTCACTTTGCCGAGACCAATGAGTCTGGGGTGAATGAGGTCGGGGTCTATCGTAATGTTGTCGGTACTGGGGTAGGGGTCAATAATTTTGGCCACAACACCTATGGGAACTATATGAGTTTGGTCGACACCAAGGTCGAAAATTTCTTTGGGGACATCCAGACCGCAGATACTGAAGGGTCTAATGCTTACCTAGATACCGAAGGGTTTGGTGTGAATGTGATCGGCCAAGGCGACAAGGTCTACGGTGATGGCTTTGAATTGCTGGGGCTGGATAACGAGCTGCTAGCGAGTTTTGACCTGAATAACTTTGTTGCCCCTGGGGACGAAATCATCGCCTTCAAAATCAACTTATCTGCTCTCCAGTATCAACCCCCCATCCGTGAGCAAGCCGCTGACCTTGGGGTGGATTGGATTTGGGACGAGGATTTTGCCACCCTAGAGACCGAGCTTGAGACTGTAGCGCAAGAAATAGACGCTGTAACAACCGCAACCAAGGCCCCTAACAAGGCAAATGCAGCGATTCGCAATGCTACCCCTGGTTTCAGTGAGGTCGCCCAGCGCAATTCAGCTGTGAGCAAACTGAGCACCTACAACAAAGACCTAGCCAAGTTTGAGGCGTTGGTGAGTTCTCTAACGGCCAAGAAAGCGGCTTGGGAGGCCCTAAGTTCTGAGGAGCAAGCCAGTGCTGATCCGGCGATAGTTTGGACTAACAAAGACGAGATTGACTTGAAGTACCAAACCACCGAGAATATCCCTGCCATTAAGGCCAACATCCAAGAAATTCAGGACACCTATACCGACGCGGAACTAGCCACCGCCAAGCAAGATTACAAAGAGATGCTTGATAAAATTCGGGCAGACAATACTGAGCTAGATACAAACGGTGAAGATTACACCGCTCGTGAACAAAGACTGAAAGAACTGAACGCTCAGAAAAAGACGCTTCAGAACCAGCAGGAAACGTTGAAGGAGGACATTGCCCAGCTGGATGGGGATATCCGCAAATTATTGGCTGATACGCGCCAAGAATTGATTGCTGCCCGGATTGCGGTAGCTGAAGAGGCGGCGGCGACGGCCACTGCTCTAGAGGCGGAAATGGGTGGGCCGCGCACCTCGGCTGAAGGGGGAATCCCTGGTTCAGAAGCGGAGTTAAAGGCGTTTCTAAATCCTGGAATAGAGGCGGAGTCTGTGCCCGAGCCAGGCAGCATTTTGGCCCTAATGGCGATCGCGGGGGCTGGTATAACCACCCTCAAGCGCAGCCAACAGCATCCTTAAATCACTTAGAAGGATCATGCCCCCACCTGCCCACCCAGCCACCCTCACCACCCTCATCCTCGCCGGAGGCCGGAGCCGCCGCATGGGTCGCGATAAAGCCCTGCTCCCCCTCTATGGCCAACCCCTCATCCACCATCTCTATACCGCCGCCCACCCCTGTAGCGATCGCATCGCCATTGTCACCCCCTGGCCCGATCGCTACCGCCCCCTGCTCCCCCCCGACCCTCAGTTCATCCTGGAGCCAACTGCCCCAGAGGGCACGCCCCCCGGTCCCCTGGTTGCCTTCGCCCAGGCCCTGTCCCAGATCCACACCGACTGGGTCCTGCTGCTCGCCTGCGATCTGCCCCACCTCACCGGCCCCACCCTCCAGCAATGGGCCAGCCAGCTCCCACAGCTGGATGCCAGCGTCATTGCCTATCTGCCCCCAGGCCCCAAGGGCTGGGAACCCCTTTGTGGCTTCTATCGCCGCACCTGCCAAGCTTCCCTAGAAGCCGCTGTCAGCCAAGGGCATCGCTCCTTTCAAACCTGGCTCGCCACCGTCCCGGTCCAAGCCATCCCCGATGTGCCCCCCAACCAGCTCCTCAACTGCAACACCCCCGCCCAGTGGGCCACCGCCATGGGCGATTCGCTACACTAAGGATTCAGATGTAACGAAATGTAACCATGATCCCCCCTTCCCCCTCAGAAAAGCGTTCAGAAAAGCGTGTAGTGGTTGTGGGCGGCGGGATCGGGGGGCTGACCACCGCCGCCCTGCTCGCCCACCAAGGCGATACGGTCACCGTTTTTGACCAGGGTCAAGTGCCGGGGGGATGCGCCTCCACCTTTCAGCGGCGGGGCTTTACCTTTGACGTGGGGGCCACCCAGGTGGCGGGGTTAGAGCCGGGGGGCATCCACCACCACATCTTCACCACCCTCGATATCCCCCTGCCCGAAGCTACCCCCTGCGACCCGGCCTGTGCCGTTTATTTGCCAGGGGAAAACGAGCCAATTTCGATTTGGCGGGATCCCGATCGCTGGCGGGCGGAACGGCAGCGACAGTTCCCCGGCAGTGAGCCCTTCTGGCAGCTTTTGCAGACCCTGTTTCAGGCCAGTTGGCGCTTCCAGGGGCGGCAGCCGGTGTTGCCCCCCCGCAGTCTGTGGGATCTGAGGCAGTTGGTGACGGCCCTGCGGCCCGACACCTTGATCACCATTCCCTTTACCTTTTCTACCGTCGGGCAAATCCTCAAGCTGTTTGGCCTGGGCGATCGCCGCCTCAAAACCTTCTTAGATCTGCAGCTGAAGCTCTACTCCCAGGTGGATGCCGACGAAACCGCCCTGCTCTACGCTGCCACTGCCCTCGGGGTTTCCCAGGCTCCCCTGGGACTGTCCCATCTCAAAGGCAGTATGCAGGTGCTCAGCGATCGCCTCGTCGCCGCCCTCCAGCGGGATGGGGGCAAGCTGCTGATGGGCCACACCGTAGAGCGGATTCACCTCTACCAGGGGCAACCCACTGGGGTAACGGTGCGTAACCCTAAAACCGGCCAGA
>JAQCKL010000244.1 GCA_027592485.1 Cyanobacteriota bacterium | reverse complement strand
ATCGCATGGGCTAGATGACAATCACCGTCTACATTCTAGCTGTCACCCGTTAGGAAACCAGTGCCATCGTTAGGACAATCCAAGATCCAATCGCAAGTGTGATTAGACTGAGTATGGCCCGAACAGGAGTCCTGCAGCCCAGAGTGTTTTGATCGAAAACCCAGCCGCCGATCACAATCATGGCAGTCAGGATAGTTGAGATAAAAGTGGGACTCATGGCAGTTAATGGCCCTAAAGGGCTCGCCTAGCTAGCAGTTTAAGGCCTAGTTGGTCCAATCTTATGACTAGCAGGTTATAAGATTGGATGATGCATGATCTCCCTAAATTCCAAAGTCTGTTTGCACCTTGACGAGTGATCGCTCCCACAATTCTTCTGGCTGCCAGGTGTCTGGGGCAAAGCGAGAATGCTGCCCCCGTTGGTACGCTGCCTGCAGGCGCGATCGCACCGCCGCGTGATTGAGCGTCAGGATCTGGTGCTGTCGTTGCCGCTGAATGCCCCGCAGCAATCCCAGCCCTATGAGCATGTTCACTAACCGAAACTTTGACCCGAGTAAAAAGGCCTGCACTTCCGCTTCACCTACGGGGTCGGTGCCATAGCCGGTTAAGACATGAATGCCGTCATGGAGTTGCTGACGGCGCGGTCCCTGAACGAACGGTTGTAAACCATTGGCATCCAGATGTTCTGCCCAAGCGTGACCAAGGGTGCCGGGGGGGAGCGATCTCAAATAGTCCATTTTCACAATTGGCGGCACGTTGAGATCGAGGCGATCGGTAACCCAGCCAAACACGTGCAAAAAGCATTCGACTCGCTGGGCCTGCATCTTTTCTAAAGACGATAAGGAAGAGGTATTCATGGAATTTCTATGTGATTGAACAGTAAGTGAATGTCGTTAGTTAGATGCAAAAGGGCGGGCAGCGCCCCAGTTTCTGTGTGAGGCTGAATTGCCAACGAGTCATGACTAAGGAACTGGGGAGCTTGGGTCACAATATTTGGACAACAGAGTCGAGACACTGAATCGATAGTAATTCTCAGTCTCAGTTTTGTTACCGACGACGGTTCTGGCGACGGGTTTGCAGGATCTCTCGCAGTTCTGCTATTTGTTCGTCAGTGAGTACTTCACTCAGGTCGGATTGGATGTCTTGCAATGCCTCACGCAGTTCCTCTTTTTGACTGTCCGTCAGGTTGTCGATCGCGAGTGCTGCTGCCTGCACGTCTTGAAGTTCTTGATAAACCGCCCGAAATTGCGCTTGTTGCTCGTCGGTCAAAATGTCGCCTAAATCGCTGCGAAAGTCTTGAAAAATTTCCTGCACCGCGTCCTGTTGGTCGTCACTCAGTTCGAGTTCTTGAAGGAGGGGATAGTTTTGGGCATTGGCGGCGGTCAGGGCGAACGGAGCCATCATCAAGGTGGTGGTGGCGGCAAGGCCAATGAGTCCGAGATAAAAGAAGCGTTGCATGGTTTTGTCTCCCAGTGAGTCGTGAACTCTAACGCTCTCAATCTATCCAGGGGCATGTGGCGCTGACTGGTTAGGAAGTCATGTTGCCCCCATGACTTTGGTCATGTTCTATGCAGACTGAAGTGGGGTTAGATAGAACATGCCCAGCCGTTAAGTCTTTTCATGCCGTCGATTCGCGCCATTCGTTTGGATAATCATCCGTTTCCGTTTTTGTTGTACGGGGAATGGATGCTAATGGCGATCGCCTTAATCAGTGAATTTTCTCCTAGCGTGTTGCCCCGCAGCAGTGGGTTTCCCGTCTTAGCCCTGCTAGCAATTCTGGGATTCGGTGCCTTGGGACTCTGGTTACCAACAAAGCCATTGGGACTGCAAATCGGCCATGTCGCTCTACAGTTTGGCCTGTTGGTCTTGTCTGCCCGCTTAAGTGCCGTTGGCCTGCGGCTGTTCCCGCTGTTGCAAATCGTTCTGGTCATGCGGAGTTGTCTGATGTTTGGCCTCCAGGGACGCTTGCTGGTGACCAGTGCCACGTTTATCTTCTTTGTCAGTGTGGTGCAGCGTCGGTTGGCGACCTTAGAGCAGGTCTTTCCCTTGCGCTCCACGGGACGACTGGTCACGCAACTCATCGGTGTGCGGCTTAGTCTGATGGTGATGTTTTTGGTGCTGCTGGTGTTTTTGCTGCTGTTTATGAACGCTCTGCTGTCGGAGCGTCAACGGCGAGAAGAATTACGACTCGCCAATCAAAGGCTCCGCGAATCAGCAGCACAAATTGAAAAGCTAGCCATGAATCAGGAGCGCACCCGCATCGCACGGGAAATTCACGACTCGTTAGGGCACGCTTTAACGGGGTTAAACATTCAGCTAGAGGGAGCCTTAAAGCTGTGGGATGCCCATCCTGACCAGGCCAGAACCTTTGTGGCGCAGGCCAAAGAGATGGGATCCACGGCCCTTAACGAAGCGCGGCAGGCAGTGGCAACGCTACGGCAACCCCCCTTAGCGCAGCAGGATTTAGCTCAGGCGATCGCCCCCCTCACCCAACGGCTCCAGCAGGTTACGGGGGTTACCCCCAAGGTGTTGGTGGACTCTGCCCCCCTACCCGAATCTTTGAAGCTAACGGTCTATCGCATCGTGCAGGAAGCCCTCACCAATATTTGCAAGTATGCTCAAGCCAGTGAAGTTAGCATCGCAATTCAGGCGTTGCCAGACGTATCGCGATTGCACATTACCGTGCAAGACAACGGCGTGGGCTTCAACCCTCAGGAAAACACAACAGGATTTGGTCTGCGTGGCATTCAAGAACGGGCAGCGTCGGAAGGGGGGCAGATGCAGTTAAACACTGCTCCCGGCCAGGGCTGCAGAGTACAAGTTTGGTTACCCATACCTTCGGAGGTGGCATGATTCGCGTTTTGCTGGTGGATGATCAGGCGATCGTGCGCCAGGGCCTAAAGGCGTTGCTATCCCTGGAAGCGGATTTGCAAATTGTCGGTGAGGCAGCGAATGGTCGGGAAGCCGTGGCGATCACCCAAAAATTGCTTACCACCCCCAACGCTGTCGAAGTTGCGCTGATGGATATCCGCATGCCTGTGATGGATGGCGTGGCAGCGACCCGTGAACTCTTGCGCCAGTATCCCGATCTAAAAATATTGGTGCTCACCACCTTTGAGGAGGACGAACTGGTTCAACAATCGGTCCAAGCAGGGGCCGTGGGTTACCTGCTCAAGGACACCCCCTCTGAAGAAGTGGCTCAGGCCATTCGCGCTGTCCATCGCGGCTATGCCCAATTTGGCCCTGGCATTTTGCAAAAGATGATGGTGGTCCAACCCGCGCTCCCCAAGCCTGAAATCCCCCCTGGATTTGATGAATTAACACCACGGGAACGGGAAGTACTGGCGCTAATTGGTCAGGGAGCCAGCAATCGTGAAATTGCCCAAGCTCTATTTCTCTCTGAGGGGACCGTGAAAAATCACGTGACCAATATTTTGGGACGGCTGGGATTGCGCGATCGCACCCAGGCCGCTCTCTTTGCTGCGTCCTTGCAGTTAGATGAGCATTAACAAACGCTTCTCGGGGTGCCTCGCCAGATGAATCTAGTGATTTTCAATTTTATCCATGTCGAATTCTGGAGCTTCTCAATCGCGAGGTCGGCCCGAATCTACAGGCCCAGCCGCTGGTTCAACGCAACGGCTGACGGTCCTTTATGTCGCTTCCTTAAGCGCGATCGCGGGTCTAGCCATTATCAGCCAGGTTTGGATTCAGCAAGCGCTGAATCGGCAAAGCCTTGATATTCAAGTAATTAGCGCTGCCCAGCAGCAGCAGATCAGTAGTCAGCGACTCGTTAAGTCAATTTTGGTGCTCGAGCTACCAGCTACGGCTGAAGCACAACGGAAGCGGGTGCAAGAACTGGAGGAAGCCATTCAATCTGCAGAAGCCTCACAGCAAACACTAGCTGACGTTCAAAGCTCTCCTGCACTGTCGCCCCGCCGCCAACGACAGGTTGAGAAAATAGTAAATCAGCTGTCGCCCCAGTATGAAACTCTGATTCAAACTGCTCGCGATACCCTTGAACCCAACTCTTCTGATCGCCCTGGCTCTAGACTTCAGCAGCATCGCCAGCCCATTCGCTCTCTTGCCCAGCTTTTGGCTGCCGATCAAGCTTTTGTAAACAATATGGATCAATTGATCCTGGAATACAATCAGCGCGTTGCAGCAGAAACCCAGCGCCTCAAGCGGCTTGAGCTGAGCTTGTTACTGGTAACCCTAACGGTGCTCGTTTTAGAGGGCTTCGTAGTTTTTAGACCTGCGGTTTGGAAGATTCAGCAGATGATGACAGCCTTGGATCAATCTCTGCAAAAGACTCAGAAAACCGCTCGCCACCTTGCTATAGAGCAGCAAAAATCCGAAAAGCTGCTCTTGAATATTCTGCCTCAGCCAATTGCTCAACGACTGAAACAAAAGTCTGAGGCGATCGCTGACGGTTTTTCGGATGTGACCGTGTTATTTGCCGATATCGTTGGCTTTACCCAACTCTCGACAACGATGTCGCCCCAAAAGCTAGTGTCTTTGCTTAACGTTATTTTTTCCGCCTTCGACCAACTGTGTGAGAAGCACGGTTTAGAGAAAATCAAAACCATTGGCGATGCCTACATGGTTGTGGGTGGTTTGCCGATCGCGCGCGAAGATCACGCCAAAGCCGTCGTTGACTTTGCCCTCGATATGCAAAGAGCTGTTGCCACCTTTAATGCGGACATGGGGGAATCTTTACGCATTCGTATTGGAATTAATTCGGGACCTGTTGTGGCTGGAGTCATTGGCACCAAGAAATTTATCTATGACCTCTGGGGCGATACCGTTAATATTGCCAGCCGCATGGAATCTCACGGGATACCTGGTAGCATTCAAATCACTGAAAGTACCTTTCAGCATGTCAAAGACCGATTTCAGATTGAGGTATTAGGCAAGATAAACGTCAAAGGCAAAGGGGAAATGATCACCTATCGGGTAATTAAGACGCTGTAAGAGCAGGCCCCCCTGGGGGCCTGCTAATGCTTCACTAACGATCTCGCAAACCCTATGGACCAAATCGAGCCTCATGCATTTGGCGAACTTCTTGAGCTTGCCATCGTCTCTGCTGGATATATTTCTCTACAACCTCTTGTTGGTTAAGGCAGAAAAGAATTGAAGCGTAAACGTTGCTCAGCCTTAAAGATGGATGACGACCAAATTTTTCCGTCACTAAAACCAAGCTGGTTGAGGACTTGGGAGTCTCACTTAAGGCCTTAGTCAATACCGTTCAATCGGAGTTATTTTCTGATTGAATCAGCGGCAAAAATGGGCTGGCAAACATCGCTGCTTGGATTCGGCCTGATAAGTTCAGGCAGCTTAGGATGCTAGTGACGTGATTTTTGACGGTGCGCTCCGAGATGAATAGCGCCTTGGCAATTTCGCGGTTTGTGGCCCCAGTGATGATCAAGCAGAGCACCTCCTTTTCTCGCTTCGTCAGCTTTTGAAGTTCAGGGGGGAGGGCTGCCGGCATACTTGAGGCGGTATCAGACGCTGCTTTTAAATCCCTTGAAGACCTTGCCATTATCGATTTTTGGAACAGACCTGGGCTAAATTGTGTGAAGCCCTGAACCGCCATGCGAATGGATTGGACCAGTTCCACCGCATTCGTATCCTTAAGCAGATAGCCAATTGCCCCGAACTGCATGGCTCGACCAACATAGTCCTCGTCATCAAACGTAGACAGCATTAAAATCTTGACCCCCTCCTGCTCTTGGCAAATGAGCTGGGCTGCCGCCACGCCATCCATTTCTGGCATGCGCACATCTAACAACACGAGATCAGGCTGTAGAGCCTTAACCTGTTGGACTGCCTGCCTGCCGTTTTCGGCTTCTCCCACGACCTGAATATCCCTATGGGCCTCAAGCAGGACTCGAAAGCCTTGGCGAACGAGCGTCTGATCGTCAACCAGCAGAATACGAATCATATCAGGGGGCTCGGTAGCGGAATCTGAATGGTAATTAGGCATCCGGCCCCAGGTTCGCTCAATAAGTGAAATTGCCCACCCAGTGCCAGTGTGCGTTCTCGCATGCTTTGGAGTCCAAAGCCGATTGAATTTTGGGTCGGTTTAAAGCCCCGTCCATTGTCTTTGACGACGAGATACAGTGTTTGACTATGGGCAGTGATCTGGAGGGTAGCCTCTGTTGCGACACTGTGGCGAATGATGTTGGTCAGGGCGGCCTGAACGATGCGATATAGTGCGGAATTTAGCTCGAAGGGGAGCGATCGCGACACATTAATTGACCAATCGATTGTGATGGTGGTCGTTGCTTTGAAATCGTCGACTAGAGCGGCGATCGCCTCATCTAATGACTGCCCTGCTAGACAATCTCGCCGCAGTACTGAAACCGACTGTCGAACTTCTTTCAGAGCTTGGATACAGAGCGACTTTGCCGTTTTGAAAAAAACGTCGGCTTGTTCGATCTGGTTTGTATTCAATAGATGTAAACTTTGAGCCGTCAGCGTATGTCCCAAGGCATCATGAATTTCACGGGCAATGTGATTGCGTTCTTGCAGGGCAGCTTGATCTTCAATCCGTAGAGAATAGTCTCGTAATTGAGATAACGTCACCGCTAAACGCTCGCGACCTTGGTTTTCTGATACCAGGGCATTTACAAATAACCAAACAAAAGCGAGTATCATGCCATAGTAAATAATCGAACAAAGTTTGAAAAATAATAGATTAGCATCAGTAGGCAAAACAGGACTAGCCAACCATAAATTAAGCGGATTGATAAAGGTAGTATTTAGGACAAATAGGTTCACAATAAACAGAGCATAGACACCCACCCCCACTCCAAGACGACCCAATAGGCCAAATCGTTGAGCACTTCGGAGCACGAGCACCGCACCTAAAATTGGAAACGT
>JAQCKL010000243.1 GCA_027592485.1 Cyanobacteriota bacterium | reverse complement strand
GCTGTTTTTTGGGCGTTTTAGGGAGGGGGGGAGATCTCGCGATTATCCGTTCATGCCCATTTTTAGTTCAATTTCGAGCCGCCGTTTTAAATCGATCGCGGCGAGGTATTCATGGCTAGTGCAGCGCCCTGCCAGTTCCATACCCATCATGAAACCGGATAACTCACTGAGGCGGGTTGCGCGATCGTGCTGAGGAGACTGATCGTGCAGCCGCCGCGCATGGGCGTTCACGATCACCGGCGCACCCGCCGCCCGAGCCTCAGCCGCCTGGATGGCCCGCTGTAGATCTGCGTTGCCATACCCAGATGCCTGTTGTGCCCGTCGTAGCCCTGCCAAAAACGCCGCCACAGTGGTTTTATCAGCAGCGTGGGTGGTTTGAGGTGCCTGAGGAGACGCCGCCTGAATTGGGGTAAATCCTGAAAATGTCATGGTTGCACGTCCAAAGTGTTGCTCATAGCGTAGCAATACAACAAAAATTTAGAGCAACAAAAGCTGCCTATACACAAGGGTTACAGCCCATTTTTGTTAATTTATTAACACCTGTAAGTTGCTGTATTCGCCTATTTCCAATAAAAAACACCCTCTACAACAAAAAAAATGACGTAGAGGGTGGATCCCACATGGATAAATTGAAAGTAACGCAATTTCTCAGAAGTAGAATAACCAGCTTTTTTAGGTGTGTAGGGCGTGTAGGGCCTGGATATAGTGCCCTACACGCCTGAAATTGTTGTATGGCAAGGCTTGTGTAGGGCGTTTAGGACTGTGTAGGACTATCTATAAAGTCTCAAGCCAGCAAGAAAAATCTCCACATCAAAAACTTTTGGGTGCAGATTGGGGACACGGTGTACTACTCATAGGCTGAAAGGTATGGAGAATAGGAGATTCGAACTCCTGACCTCTGCGGTGCGATCGCAGCGCTCTACCAACTGAGCTAATTCCCCGTGTTTTACACCGCTATAGTGCGATTGGCCTGCGGCAACCCTACGGGAACGCAGCGCTCTACCCACTGAGCTAATTCCCCTCATTGAGTTGTTATCCTAGCAAAATTGTTGCTTGCTAGAAACGCCTATTTCCTCCATGGTAAACAGTCTGGAGTCGCTACAAGAATGTATTCAACAAGAGCTGTTGCGCCATATCAAGTTGGAAAGCGTGGAGCCTTACAACCCGGTCATCACCCATCAGGTGCCATATCCGTGGCAGTGTTTAGGCGCGGGCAATTATGCGGCGGTGTTGGCGCACCCTGACTATCCGGAGCAGGTGGTGAAGGTGTATGCACCGGGGCGACCGGGGATTGGAGAAGAGGTGGAAGTGTATCGGCGTTTGGGGGAGCATCCAGCATTTTCGCAGTTGTATGCCAGTGGTGAGAATTTCCTGGTGCTGAAGCGATTGCGGGGGGTGACGTTGTATGACTGTCTACACCGAGGGATCCCCATTCCGCCACAGGTGATTTGGGATATTGATGGGGCGCTGGATTTTGCTCGTAGTCGGGGTCTGCATCCCCATGATGTACATGGCCGCAATGTGATGATGAGCGAGGGGCGCGGTCTGGTGGTGGATATCTCAGACTTTTTGAATGCTGAACCGTGCCGCGCCTGGGAAGATGTGAAGCGGGCTTACTGGTGGATTTATCGACCTATTGTGCGATCGCTGCGTTTACGAATGCCCTACTTTTTGCTGGATGGTGTACGCACGGGATACCGTCTTTATCGCCACGCTTTTCGGATATTCAGGCGTCACTAGGGGGCGGTCAGCACCCCGGTTTCTTTGTCAGGGCTAGGTAAGTTGCTGAACATTTCGTAGAGAAACCGGGGTTCTAGGCATGCTTTTGCACCCATCAAGATTTGGGGTGAACCATGTCGGTGGGGCGGACTTGTTGGTCGAACTCTTCGCCTGTGAGCAAGCCGAGTTCGATGCAGGCGGCGCGAAGGGTGGTGTTTTCGGTGAAGGCTTTTTTCGCCACTTGGGCCGCCTTGTCGTAGCCGATCGCCGGATTCAGCGCCGTCACTAGCATCAGGGACTGCTCTAAATGGGTTTGAATCATCTGGGGATTGGGTTCAAGGCCCACCACCAAATGATCGGTGAAGCTGCGACAACTGTCGGCGAGCAGGCGGATGGAATTGAGCAGGTTGAAGATCATCACCGGCTTGAATACATTTAGCTCAAAGTTGCCTTGGCTGCCAGCAACGGCAATGGCCGTATCATTCCCCATCACCTGCACACAGACCATGGTCAGGGCCTCACATTGGGTGGGGTTGACCTTGCCCGGCATGATGGAGGAGCCCGGTTCATTGGCGGGCAGACGCAGCTCGCCCAAGCCGCAGCGGGGACCGGAACCGAGCCAGCGCAGATCGTTGGCAATTTTCATCAAGGCGACGGCCAGGGTTTTGAGGGTGCCGCTGGCGGCAACGATGCCGTCGTGGGCGGCGAGGGCAGCGAATTTATTGGGGGCGGAGACAAAGGGAAGCGCTGTTAACTGGGCAATTTCGGCAGCGACGCGATCGCCAAATTCAGGATGGGTATTCAGCCCCGTACCGACAGCGGTGCCGCCGAGGGCGAGGGCATACAGCTCTGGCAAGCCCTGTTGGATCCGCTGGAGGCCTTGGTCTAGCTGGGCCACATAGCCCGAAAACTCCTGGCCCAGGGTCAAGGGTACCGCATCCATCAGGTGGGTGCGGCCAATTTTGACAATGGTGTCAAAGGCGGTGGCTTTGGCCGCTAGACCATCCCGTAGATGGGTGATTGCCGGTAACAGATGGTGGGTGAGCCGCTCGACAGCGGCAATATGCATGGCGGTGGGGAAGGTGTCGTTGGAGGACTGCCCTCGATTGACATGGTCGTTGGGGTGTACTGGGTCTTTGCTGCCCAAGGTGCCGCCTGCCAAGGCAATGGCCCGATTGGCAATGACCTCATTGGCATTCATGTTGGTTTGGGTACCGCTGCCGGTCTGCCACACCCGTAGAGGGAAGTGGTCATCCAGGGTACCCGCAATCACCTCATCGGCGGCTTGGGTAATGAGCCCGGTTAGGTCAGCGGGCAATAAACCTAAGTCTTGATTGACGGTGGCGGCAGCCCGCTTCAGCAGACCAAAAGCGCGGATTAGCTCTCGGGGCATAAGGTCGTCGCCAATATCAAAGTGGTGCAGAGATCGCTGGGTTTGCGCCCCCCAATAGCGATCTCCGGGCACTGCTATCGCCCCCATGGTGTCTGTTTCAATACGTGTAGGCATTGACGGGTGCCGCAAGTTTTAGATCAAGGTATTTAAGACATACCGGCCCATATTCTAGGGTATTGCAACGAAAAGGCGGCCCGATTAAGGGGGTGAAACTGGACTGGTTCGGTGCCGTGCCCCAATCGCCAGGAAAATTGATGTTATCCTGGAGGTGACTCGGACCCATGCGGTAACAACGCCCAAACCATGTCAGGACCGGAAGGTAGCAGCATTACGGGATGCTTGTCACAGGCGTGGCCTCCGGGTCACTTTGGTTTTTGCCTCAGCAAGTCTTTTTTCCCTGGATGGGTTGAATGACTGACTGGGAAACGACTCATCCAGAAGATGGGTTTAGGCACGGTCGCGATACATTACCGTCCCTCACCCATGGATCTTTAAGCGTTGCAACCGGTCGGGAATCCTACCCAATGAGCAGTGGTCACTCCATAGGCCTTGCTTCTATGCTGACAGTAGTACTGTTTAATCTCAAAGAAAATCCATGGCAGGCTTTGGCGATCTGGTTCAGAAGGCGTTTTATCTCGGCGTGGGTATTGCCTCCTACGCAGGCGAAAAAACGGGCGGCACCCTGAAAGAAGTGCGGGAACAAGCGCAAAAGATCGTGAACGAGCTGGTAGAGCGAGGGGAGATCACTGCTGAGGAAGCCCAAAAGCTGATCAACACGATGATGCAGCAAGCCCAAGTCACGGCACAATCCACTGCCGCCTCGCCTAAACAACCCGTCTCAGAACCGCGCAAAATTGAGATTGTTGAGGATGAGCCTACACCAGAAGAAAAAGAAGCGGCTGCCCTGCGCCAACAGGTTGAAACCTTGCGCCAGCAACTGAACGATTTAAAAGGTTAACCATGAGCAGCTCGGACGAATGGGCCGAAAATATCAGCGCGTTCTTAACGGTAAGCGCCCGGATTACGGAGTCGTGGTTGACCCATACCGCCGAAAGCACCTTAGATGTGGCCGACGCCCTCACTGACGAGATCGCCCAGCAGGTGGGCCCGACCCTAGAGGCTTGGGCCGATACGGTGGAGGAAACCCTAAAACCGTTGGAAACCACCCTTGGGGCTGAGGCTGATCGCCTAGCGGATGCGGTGACTGAGCAAGTCACGCCCCTGGTCACCCCCTTAGTGACAGAGCTAGAGCAATGGCTAGCGACGATCGCTGAGCCCATCAATCGCACCGTTGATCCTTGGCTCAATGATCACCCCACCTGTATCGGGTGTCGCCACTACCATGGCCAGGCCCACGGGGGAAATATGTTGATTTGTGCCATGCACCCCTATGGCCCCGAGGATCAGCAATGCTCGGATTGGGAGTCCGTCTGGCCTCAGCCCCCCAATAACGGATAAAAATGCCCCACCGGTCCCTGGCCTTTGCCAATCCGGAGGGAATGCTTGAGCGCTTGGGTCGCATAGGATTTGGCCCCATGGATCGCTTCTAGCGCATTCTGGCCCAGGGCGAGGTTGGCGGCGATCGCCGCCGCCAGGGTACAGCCGGTACCGTGGGTGTCATTGGTCTCCACGGTTTCCGTTTTCACCACCTGGGTCTCACTACCGTCAAACCAAACATCAACCCCCAGGAGTTCGCCGGTCATGCCGCCCCCCTTTACCAGCACCCCCTGGGGACCCAGCTGATAGATTTTTCGAGCCGCTTGCTCCATATCCCCGAGGGATGAAATGGGTTGTCCCGCCAACATTTCTGCTTCATAGCGGTTAGGGGTGAGGATTTTGGCTAAGGGTAAGAGTCGAGTCCGGAGCGTATCAATGGCCGCATCGTCGATCAGCTGTGCCCCAGCCCGAGACACCATCACCGGGTCCACCACCACATTCCCTAGGGAAAACTGTTCAAGCGCTTGGGCTACGGCAGTGATAATCCCTGCATTGAGCAACATCCCGGTTTTGAGGGCCTGCACCCCAATATCGACCACCACCGCTTCGATTTGCGCGGTCACTGCCTCAGCAGGCAACGCATCAACACGGGTGACACCGCAGGTGTTCTGGGCGGTGATGCAGGTGAGGGCACTGGTGCCATGGACTTGGTGAAAGGCAAAGGTACGCAGATCAGCTTGGATCCCCGCCCCGCCCCCGCTATCCGACCCAGCAATTGTGAGGGCGACAGGGGGATAAATCAATTGCGCCATAGGCCTGGACTAACGCCCTCCGGGCCGTCGTCGTTGGAGAAACTCGGGAATATCCAGGCCCCCACCAGCAGGCGATACGCCACCGCTAACGGCAGGAGCGCTGAGGTTATTACGCTTTAACGGGGTAATCCGGGCCGCCGCCTCACGATTGACCGCATGGGCATCCATATTGAAGCCCGTCGCAATCACCGTGATATGGACTTCCCCTTGCAGGCGATCGTCAATCACCGCCCCAAAAATAATATTGGCGTTCGGATCAACGGCTTCGTAGATAATTTCTGCTGCCGCGTTCACCTCATGGAGGGTAAGGTCGCCCCCGCCAGTGATGTTAAAGACCGCCCCAGATGCGCCATCAATGGACGCCTCTAGTAAAGGTGAGGAAATTGCCGCGATTGCCGCTTCCCGAGCCCGAGACTTGCCGGATCCAACCCCAATCCCCATGAGGGCTGACCCCGCATCGGCCATCACCGCCCGGACATCGGCAAAATCAACGTTTACCAATCCTGGAATCGTAATAATGTCAGCAATCCCTTGTACCCCCTGCCGGAGGATATCATCCGCCGCCCGAAAGGCCTCCTGCACAGGGGTCTGCTCTGAGATCACCGACAACAGCTTGTCATTGGGAATAACAATTAGCGTATCCACCCGAGTTTGAAGGGCCAAGATCCCCTCTTCCGCTTGGGCCGTCCGTCGCCGTCCCTCAAAGGTAAAGGGGCGGGTCACCACACCCACCGTCAGCGCCCCAGCTTCCTTGGCGACCTCCGCCACAATCGGGGCAGCACCAGTACCGGTCCCCCCCCCCATGCCTGCGGTGATAAACACCAAATCCGCTTCTTCAAGGCTGGCAGCAATTTCATCCCGAGATTCTTCTGCTGCTTTTTGACCAATGGCAGGATTGCCACCGGCCCCCAATCCTCGGGTTAATTTTTGACCAATCGGCAGCGCATTCTCTGTAGAGACATTGCCTAGGGCTTGGGCATCGGTATTCACCGTCCAAAACTCAATGCCCGAGACCCCCCGATCAATCATGCGATTGACGGCGTTGCAGCCGCCGCCGCCGACACCAGTTACTTTGATTTTGGCAATGTTGCTGGGCACAGTATCACCGCTTGGAAACATCTCTCCCGTCCTTACCCTGGGACCACTAGACACGCTATCGGTTTGAGCAGGGCTCGTGACCGGGTTCGCATAGGCGACCACCTTACCATCAGGAGCCATCACTGAGTCAGGATCGCCATTGATGGGATGTAGCTCCTCAGAAATGCGATCGGAATGGCCGTTATCTGACATTGGACTGTATGACATAACCCATTAATTTCCACAAGCAGTGCCATTCCGAGCAGGCCAAAGCCCAAAGAGTTTCCGACAACTATAAGGTACTTCCGTAGAAATGCCAAACCGGGAAGAAATCCCGTCAGTTCAGGCGTTGCAGGACACACCTAGAGGTTGAGAATCTTGAACAACTTAGGGGCACTTCGAATAAAAGATTTGTTTAACAAGCTAGTGGTTGCAAAAAGCCCGTGACGCTTCCGGC
>JAQCKL010000242.1 GCA_027592485.1 Cyanobacteriota bacterium | reverse complement strand
CTTAATGCAATTGGCGACTGCTATAAGGACGTAACGGCAGCTACAAAACCAGCCGGAGGGCTTTGCTAGTCTATGGTCCATCACAGTATCCAACTTGGACACAGCCTGTGGGATCAATATGCATTCAAATTATTGAAGGTAACCCGCATCTGCGATCGCTCCTAGGTTGGCATCTGCAGCAGGCTGATTATCAAGTGGTGCAAGCGGCTGATTTAACCGGTGCCCGTCAAGTTTTTAATATTCACCGCCCCCACTTAGCGGTATTAGACGCTCAACTCCCCGGTGGTGATGGCCTAGAGTTTTGCCGTTGGATGCGCCAGCAAGGGGAGACTTATGTGCTGATGCTGTCTGCCCGAGATACCGAAACCGACATTGTTTCGGGATTAAAGGCAGGCGCTGATGATTACCTGACCAAGCCCTTTGGGATGCAAGAGTTTCTGGCGCGGGTAGATGCCCTCACCCGGCGGATGCAGCGGATGCAGGCTCCGGCCTCCTTGACCTATGGAGACTTAAATATTGATTTGGTCCAACGGCGGGTGCGTTATCGGCAGGTCTTTATTGATCTCACCCCCCAAGAATTTAGTTTGCTCTATGTCTTGACCCAAGCTGGGGGGGCCGCCCTGAGCCGCTCTGACCTACTGCAGCGCGCTTGGCCTGATGCCATTGATAATCCCCGCACAGTCGATACCCATGTGCTGTCCCTCCGCAAGAAAATTGAGGTTGATCCCCGCCAACCCAGCATTATCCAAACCGTTCGGAACGTGGGTTATCGCTTCAATGGGGAAAGGTTGACCCAGGAGAACGCGGCCAGTCATGCCTCTAATCATCTGCCGCCCCAAACTGTAGCGGTTGCCGCAACCCGTTAAGTTTCTGGGGGGCGATCGTCGCGGCGGGCTCCTAGAAGGCAGTATGGTGGGAGCCAAGATGGGATGGCAAGGGGATTCAACAATGACTGATGCGGCGGGCATTGCAGCTGGACTATCCCTAGGGACATTGCGGCGGGTGCATCATTTCGCCCTGAATGTGAAGGATATGGCGGCCTCTCGGCACTTTTATGGTCAGGTTTTGGGCTTGCACGAACTCCAAGGGCCAGAGATTCCTGAAACCTTAACATCGCTGGTGGCAGCGGGGAAGGTGGCTAATTTCCGCACCCCAGATGGTCTGATTTTGGATTTATTTGGTGAACCAGACCTGATTCCTCCCCATATCGATCCCAGCCAGCAATTTACCCGAGCCAATCACTTGGCTTTCGATATTGCCCCAGAACAGTTTGATCAAGCGATAGGGATACTGAAGCAACACCAAGTGCCCATTGACCATGGTCCGGTCAGTCGCCCCACGGGCCGGGGGATTTATTTCTATGATCCCGATGGTTTTATGCTGGAAATTCGCTGTGATCCGGTGTAAGCCGTCTTCGACCACTGCATTTCGTTCATTGGATGGGTCCCTGGCACAACCTTGCCCTGGGAAGCTCCGTGCTATCCAGGTTATGACGCCATTGAACCGGTGCGAGCGGTGCCTTATCCATAACAAGGCATGGGGCACAGTCACCCTTGGGGCCTGCCGCTAACCCATTCCTCAGATGCCATGGCTCTTACCAATCACCCAGTGACGGCGAAAATAGCGCGCCAGACTGGACTCATTCAAGGTTAGGCAAATGGGCCGTCCATGGGGACAGGTTTGGGGTTTGCGGGTACGCTGCCAAGCATCCAGCAACCGGTCCATGGCCGCTGGGGTTAAGGGGGTGCCGTTGCGAATGGCGGTACGGCAAGCGGTGGCCACCAACGCGGACTCTAGATCTTGCCCCAAACTGAGTTCCCATAGGGCCTCGTTGCAGTCGGCGCGATCCGCTAAAGGTGCTGGGGCGGTCCGCACCGCCCAAAGATCAGGGCCAAAGGGGGCGACCTCTAAGCCGATGCGTTCCAGTTGCTCCACCTGCTCAGGTTGCAAATGGCTCAACACGATCGGTGTGGGCAGGGGAACCAATTGCCAGCGATCGCACAATTCCTCGTACAAGACGCGCTCATGGGCAATGTGTTGCTCGATCAGGCACAACCCCGCCGGATGCTCGGCCAAAATATAGCGATCGTGGACCTGGCTCAGGGCCTTGAGGGCCAAGGGCTGCGGGGCGGTATTCGCTGCTGTTCTATAGGCGGCTTTGGGCTCTGCTAGGGCAATCAGTTGTGTGAGCCTTTGGGGGTCAGCACTGGTCAAGTCAGGTCCAGGTCCGAGGCGTAGCGCCCCATCAATGGCGGTGGTCACTGCGGCTCCCCAGTGATCAAGATGGCGCAGGTAAATGTGGGATTTGTCGGGGGAACGGTGCCAGTCGATTTGATCTGGGGGGGCATCTAAATGCAAGAAGGCAACGGGATGGCGATCGCGCGGCAGCGATCGCCGCAGGGCCGCTACCACGGCGGCCTCTAGCGCAGGCAAATGAACAGGGCGACCGTTGAGGGCGATGATCACCCCATCCGGTCGGGGGCGGTGGCAGCGATCGGGCAGGCCCATGAGCAAGTAGAGCTGGGCACGGCCCTCTGGTAAGTCAACGGGCTGATGGTGCTCGCGCAAATCCGTCACCTGCACCCGTCGCATAATCTGGGGCAACAGATGCAGGGCCGAAGCCCCTGGCCAAAGGGTAATCCAGGGGCGATCGTTGAGGTGCCCCTGCCAGGTCACGGTGGGGTGGCAGAGGGCTAGGGTTTGCAGGGTCTGTTGGATGGCTTGGGTTTGTTGCTTCACCGAGGGGGCGGCCTGCTGCCGGGCCGGGAAGCAGTAAAACAGATCGGTCACAGTAGCACGGGTGCCGGGTGCCATGGCCACAGGGGTGATCGCCTGGGGGCGACCGTCGCGATCATAGGTGACTTGATAGCCCCCATCGGCATCCTGATGAGGGCGGCTACAGAGACTCAAGTGGGTGAGTTGACTAAGGCTATGGAGGGCTTCCCCCCGGAAGCCCAGGCTCTGGATGCGCCACAGATCTTGGCGGTCGGTGAGTTTGCTGGTGCTATGGGCGGTGGCCGCTCGACGCAGGTCCCCCAGGGTGAGACCGCGACCGTTGTCAGTGACGGTAATGTGCCAGGGCTGCGATCGCACCGCCACCGTAATCCGGCTCGCCCCGGCATCCAGGGCATTTTCCAGCAGTTCCCGTACCACCGCTGCGGGGGAGTCAATCACCTCCCCCGCAGCCATGAGTTGCACCACATCTTTGGGTAGTGGTTGAATCTCAGGGCTCAAATTAACTGTTAATGCCCGCAGGCATCCCCTACACTGGTTCTGTTTCAGCCGATTTTATCGTTCTTGCCATGCATGCGCTTTCGATTCCCACCTGGGTGATCCACATTACCAGCGTCGTTGAATGGGTCACCGCCATTTGGTTTATTTGGCAGTATGCCGAAGTGAGTCAGCAGTGGGCTTGGCGATCGCTTTCGTTTGGGATGCTCCCGGCCCTAGTCAGCGCCATGTGCGCCTGTACCTGGCACTTTTTCGACAATGTACCGCAGCTAGAGTGGCTGGTGACGCTACAGGCTGCCATGACAGTGGTGGGCAACTGCACCGCCTGCGCCGCCGCCTGGTGGATTTGGAAACAGGCTAAGGTGACGCCCAGTTAATATCAAGTCGGAATCGCCCACCCCATGAATCCCCTACAGCCCCTCTGCCCGGTCAGAAACCGCCTAAGCCACCGTGGTGCAGTCTTCAGCAAGGGGCTCGCCCTTGGCGTCTAAGCTAAAGGAGACCCCGCAACTACAGGTTTGTTGGGCAAGGGGATTGGTAAAGCGAAAATTACCCCCCATCAAATCTTCAGAGTAGTCAACGGCGAGCCCCTCACAGCGGGTCAGGGTGTCAGGACTGGCCACCACCGTTAGCCCCTGTACCTCCAGCTGGCGATCGCTGGGTTCTATGGTGGGGGCAAAGCGGAGATCGTACATCAGGCCCGCACAGCCCCCTTCCGCCACCACGAGACGGACCGTTGGTTGCTCTGGGGCCACATTGGCCTGGAGACGCTTCAATTCTTCAACAGCAACTGGACTCAGCTGAATCATGGTAATCGGATCATGATGCGGTGAACTTAGGTTTAGCTTACCGCTCTCCCCCCAGCCCAAATCACCCTTGATCGCATTCTCCTCCCCTGATTGCCCAGCCATTGCCATACATCCAGGCCAGCCCCCTCGGTTTGTACCCGAAGTTACAGAGATGCCGGGTCAATTGTAGTGAACTTAAGGGCAATGGTTTCATGCCGTGCTAGTGGTTGCAACACCGCCTCACCTTTTGCTAGATACCACCCGCCTTCTATTTAACCTGCAATATGTCAACCAAATCAGCCAAGATATTGCGGGCTGCTTAGATCCCCGTGCCATTGCCCAACAGGTGACAACCGCCCTGGTCGAGCAATTGGGCTGTATTTTGGCACGGCTATGGCTCGTGGAACCCAATCAAACCCAGCTCCGGCTAGTGGCGTCCCAAGGGCTATATACCCATCTAGATGGGGAGTTTGCCCTGGTCCCTATGGGGGCCTATAAGGTCGGCAAAATCGCCCAAAACCGGGTCTCTTTCCTGAGTAACCGGTTGGCGGATGAACCCTGGGTAAAGGATCGGGATTGGGCGATCGCGAATGGGATTCAGGGGTTTGCGGGGTATCCCTTGGCCACCAGCCAGCGCGTTGTGGGGGTGTTAGCCACCTTTAGCCAAGCCCCCCTAGCCCCCGAATTTTTAGAGGTGCTCCAAATCCTCTGCATGACCACGACCGTAGCATTAGAGGGGGCAATCCAAGCCCAGCGCCCTGTCCCTAAGGCCCCTACCCTCGACGCCACGCCCCTCTCGGAGCAGCTCGCTGCCTTGCTCGCGCCTAGCCGCTTGATTCTGATGGGGACAGAACAGCCCCTAGCACCGCCGGTGATTTATGCCTTTTTGCAGGCAGCGGAAATCCTCAATCAGGTGCAGTGCAACTACTGTCGGCTGGTTTATGGGGAACAGTCGGTCTCTTTAGAGGCGATCGCGGCCATCCCCCCAACCGACAAAAGTCATTTGCCCACGGACCTCGCCCACCAATTTCGAGCCCTGCAATTTATGGCCACGGGCTGGGGCGGGCAGTTAGAAACCCCGATGGAAGCCGATGCAACGGTGGTGAAGCTATTGCTGACGATGCCCTATCACACCACCCTTAAAAATCCGCTCTCCGAGCGGGAGCGGGAGGTGATGACCCTCCTGGCCCAAGGCCGGCGCGATCGCGATATTGCCCACACCCTATTTATTAGCGAGAGTACGGTCAAGTTTCACATCAACAACAGTCTCAGCAAGCTCCAGGCCAAGAACCGCTATCAAGGGGTCTACCAAGCTGCCATTCACGGTTGCATTTAGTTGTCCAACGGGGTAGTGCTTTTTAGTAAAGGCCAGAGGAAATGGCAGGATATTCAGACCTATGGAGTCGCTCCCTGACCAGGTGATTGTATTCATGGATGAACTTGAGGACCTTCAACAAACTGATGCCCACAGTCTCAGCACTTGTGGTTTTGCTTGCCCCTGCGGGTCATGCCGTTTTTTGAGATTGGGAGCCGCAGGTGGGGCAGGTCATTTCTATCGCCATCGTTGCTATGCCTCAGGACATATTAGTGGACTACCCGCTAGTTGACTAAGGGTCGGCGGGTGCTGAGATCCCAGGGTTCTTGAGCCGGTTTTAATGATCTCTTGCTGCCGAGCAAAGAACCCTGGGCTCTAGGGTTAACCAGTGCTTTGGGTCGGGGGGTGTGAGTCAAGGCATTATGCCAGAACCGACTGAATGACGATGCCCGTCAAGCTCAGCAACAGGCCAAAAGGATTATCAGCCTAATTCAAATCGATATCAGGCAATATGGGCTGAACGTGAACTAGAACGCAGAGGTGGTGTGACATTCTCTGGACTTGTCACCCAGGGCAGAACAGAGGGCAAAACCGAGCAACTGGGTGAGGCGGGCCATGGGGAGATCTCCAGCATGGGGACGATATCCACCACTATTGCTGAGCCCCAACCGCTTATTCAACCGTAGGTTGAGGCCGGGACAGGTTTTGAGTCCCACCCGACTCACCCCAATAGACCCAGGCCAAACCTGCCCCTACGCCCCGCGACTCCCCTGGTTCCCAGCTTTCGGCGGCGGGTAAGGGAATCCCCGCAACCCGTCAGGGACCGGGTGCTTTAGAAGCACCCGGTCCCTCGCGGCCTCAAAAAAAAGCCGCCCCAGGGGTCGGCGAGGAGCGCAGCAACCTTAACGATTGATCTGCGGGAGAGGAGAGAGAAAAGCGTTAGAACCGACGGAGGTTATACCACCATCGGCACCGCAGTAGCGGGGCGGTGATCGATCGCCGCCTGCATTTTTTGGCTGGCCCCCAAGGCGATTTCCTTAGCGGCGGGGCTGTGGATCATCAAAAACACATGAATTAGTTGCCGCTGCTGTCGTTGAGGTCAGAGAAGTCCATCAGCGAGCCGAGGTTGACATCCCAGGCGTCGTCGCGATCGCCCTCGGATTTCGCCTCAGCAGCCTGGACCTGTACTTGCTGTTGGATTGCCTGGAGGGTGCGAATCTTCTCCAATTCCGCCTGAATCACCGGATCCTGTTGAATCCGCCGTTTAGCCGTCGCTACATCAATATCCTCAAATCCTGGCGTTTCGTGACCGCAGTGGTGGCACAGTTTCCCCAGTTCCACCTTGTTGTCGCGATGGAGGCAGGTGGGCTGCTGGCATTGGGGACACAGGGCAGATTCCTGATGGTAGATCACCCGGTAGCAGGTGTCGCGGCTGAGGGTGGGGTGGCAGGTGGGGCAGCGCCAGCCCTGGATTTGCAAGGTGGGGCGGTGCAAATAGCGCAGGGGGCGGGCCTGGGCTTCGGCGGGGGTGAGCAGGGCTTCTATCTCTGGGGCGGTTAGGGGGACGATGGGGGTGCGGCAGCGATCGCAGCGGAATTGGCGG
>JAQCKL010000241.1 GCA_027592485.1 Cyanobacteriota bacterium | reverse complement strand
TCTTGCCCTAACTGGACTGGCGACTGCGATAGGAGATTGCCCCTGAATGGATCATGCCAGAGATTTTGAGGAATTCCGCCGTAGAACCGGACAGAATATGATGCAATGCTCTATATCAACAGTAATTGCAGCATGTGCGGGAGCCTTAGCAACCATGGATGATGTCTTATTTCACCTCGCGTTTCCGGTAACGGATCTGGCCCAAACCAAAGCCTTTTATATCGATGGGTTGGGATGTGAGGCCGGACGGGAGGGACCCAATTCACTGATTTTGAATCTCTATGGCCATCAGCTCGTTGCCCACGTCACCCACGGCAAAATTGAACCCCAGCAAGGCATTTATCCCCGCCACTTTGGGCTGGTCTTTAAGCAAGAAGCGGATTGGGAAGCCTTGATTGAGCGCGCCCAACAGCAACAATTGATGTTTTACCAAAATCCCAAGGTCAGATTTCTAGACTCTACCCTGGAGCATCGCACCGCATTTCTACAAGATCCGTTTGCGAACTTGCTGGAATTTAAGTTTTACCGCCACGCCACGGCTATTTTTGGGGAAGCCGAATATGCCCAGGTTGGTGAGGCATCCTAGCCAGCTCAACTGCCTTCAGCAAAATACTTGCAAATGTGTAGGCAGTTGCAATTTTCGCCTTTAGCCAGGTAATCCACTTGATCAGCCACTTGCTGCATAATCCGTAGCCCCCGACCACCAACAGAGTAAGAGGTTGTGGTTTTGAGCTTGCGGCTTAGGGTGGAGCCAAAGTCAAATCCTGGGCCTTGGTCCCAAATTTTGATGTCCAAGTAGGTGCTAGCAGCCACCACTTCGATGCTGATGGGGGTCGCCCTGGGTAACTGCTTATGGGCATGGCGCACCGCATTGGTAAATCCTTCAATGAGTGCCAACTGACATTGGAGCCAAACCGTATGGGGAATCGGTAGGCCCTGAAACTGATCAAACCAAGCGAGGACTTTTTTGAGTTCGTCTGGATCAGTGATGGTTTTGAAGACGTCCTGCTTCAAAATAGCCAAGGTTTATAGCGGTTCAGAACTTACCCTCACATAGTACCCATTGCGCTCTCTCTGCGTCAGAAAACTGGGCCAGTCACCCAAAAAATATCCGGTGAATCATTTATGATCCACCGGATATCTCACGTTAGATGGGACAGGGATTAGCTCAGTAGCGCTTTGGCCCGATCTACCACGTTTTCAAGGGTGAAGCCAAACTTCTGCATCACTAAGCCACCGGGCGCGGAAGCGCCGAATTGGTCAACGCCAATGACATCTCCTTCGCCACCCACATAGCGGCACCAACCCATCGTAATGCCCGCTTCTACGGCTAACCGCTTGGTCACGGCTTTGGGCAGTACCGATTCTTGATAGGCCGCATCTTGGGCGTCAAACAATTCCCAAGAGGGCATGGAGACGACACGAACCTTCGTGCCCTCTGCGGTGAGGGCTGCTGCGGCTTCCACACAAAGGGGAACCTCACTACCGGTGCCGATCAAAATCAGGTCGGGGGTACCGTCACTGTCGGACAACACGTAGGCACCCTTGGCCACGGCATCAATGGAGGAACCCTCCAACTGGGGCAGTGCCTGACGGGAGAAGGCCATTAGCGTAGGTGCTTTACGGCTTGCAACGGCAACCTTGTAAGCACCCGAGGTCTCATTGCCGTCGGCAGGGCGAATCACCGTCAGATTGGGAATCGCCCGTAGGGAGGCAATGGTTTCCACGGGTTGGTGAGTGGGGCCATCTTCGCCCAAGCCAATGGAGTCGTGGGTCATCACGTAAATCACCCCCGCTTCGGACAAGGCGGAGAGGCGAATGGCCGCCCGCATGTAGTCGGCAAAGACCAAGAAGGTGGCGCAGTAGGGGATCAAGCCGGAATTGTGCAGGGCGATGCCGTTACAAATCGCGCCCATGCCATGTTCTCGCACCCCAAAGCGGAGGTTACGGTTTTCGTAGGCTCCCTTTTGGAAGCTGCCAGAGATTTTCAGCTCCGTCAGGTTGGAGTGGGTGAGGTCAGCGGAGCCGCCAATCAGCTCTGGGAGTACCGGTGCAAGGGCATTGAGGGTGGCCTCAGAGGTCTTGCGGGTGGCTAGAGCCTTGTCACCAGGGGCATAGGTGGGCAGTGCATCCGCCCAGCCTGCGGGCAACTCATCCGATAGCATTTGCGTAAACTGAGCCGCCTCATCTGCATATTTTGTCCGGTAGGTGGCGAGGGTTTCTTCCCACCCAGCCTGGGCACTGGCCCCCCGATCCACCGCCTTGCGCATGTGGCTTAGGGCATCCGCTGGAATTTCAAATGCACCGTAGGACCAATCCAGTGATTCCTTCGTGAGCTTGATCTCTTCGGCACCTAGGGCGGCACCGTGGACGCCAGCGGTGCCGCCTTTATTGGGGGAACCGTAACCGATGGTGGTGGTTACCTTAATGAGGGTGGGCTGGTCGGTGACGGCTTTGGCATCAGAGATCGCCTTTGCAATTCCCTCTAGGTCGTTGTTGCCGTCTTCTACATGGAGGACATGCCAGCCATAGGCCTCAAACCGCTTACCCACATCCTCAGTGAAGGCGATGTCTGTAGAGCCATCAATGGAAATGTGATTGTCGTCGTATAGGGCAATCAACTTGCCGAGGCCCAGGTGACCCGCCAAGGAACAGGCTTCGCCAGAAACCCCTTCCATGTTGCAACCATCGCCAAGAATGACGTAGGTGTAGTGGTCAACGAGGGTGCAGTCGGGCTTATTGAACCGGGCCGCCATGTGGGCTTCGGCCATGGCCAAACCCACACCGTTACAGATGCCCTGACCCAGGGGGCCGGTGGTGACTTCGACCCCAGGGGTTTCAAAGTTTTCGGGGTGACCGGGGGTGGTTGCGCCCCACTGACGAAATTGCTTGATGTCGTCGAGGGTGACGCTGTCATAGCCGGTCAGATAGAGCAGGGCGTACTGCAACATGCAGCCGTGGCCCGCAGACAAAACGAAGCGATCGCGGTTGAACCACTGGGGATTCTTGGGGTTAAACCGCATGAACTGGTCCCAGAGAACGAAGGCCATGGGCGCAGCCCCCATTGGTAGCCCTGGGTGGCCAGATTTAGCCTTTTCGACGGCATCAATTGCCAGAAATCGGATCGAATTAACGCAGAGTGCTTCCAAGGATTGGGTTGCGACAGCCATAGACCTAAATACTTAACGACGGTTAACGGGCACCTAAATTTTCAGCTTGAACCTGAGCCACCGCAGGCCAACAGATCACCCACGCTCATCATCTCACCGAGGTGCCCTGGGGACAACGGGGGGCGCATCGCCTAAAACCAGCAGTGATGACAACATCTGCTCAGCCCCAGGCATGCTGGAAATATGGAAAGTGGCAGGACAGCTTTCTTAGGTCATTGTACCTATTAATCTGTAGCCCTAGTTACGATACTTCTGGAAAACCAGGGTGACATTGTGTCCTCCAAAGCCAAAAGAATTGGAAAGGGCCACCTCTACCGGCATATCCCGAGCCTGATGGGGCACGTAATCTAAATCGCAGCCTTCATCAGGATTCTCAAGGTTCAGGGTAGGGGGCACCCGATCATGGGCGATCGCCATGGCCGCCGCCACCCCTTCAATGCCACCGGAACCCCCCAGCAGATGACCGGTCATAGACTTGGTCGAACTCACCGGGATTTGATACGCGATCTCCCCCAAAGCCGTCTTAATGGCCTGGGTTTCGGTCGGATCATTGGCCCCCGTACTGGTGCCATGGGCATTGATATAGCTGACCTGCTCCGGGGTGATTCCCCCATCCTTGAGCGCCAGTTGCATACAACGGGCCGCCCCTTCCCCCCCTGGCACCGGGGTGGTCATGTGGTAGGCATCGCAGGTCATGGCATAGCCCACCATCTCTCCGTAGATACGGGCACCCCGGCTAAGGGCATGGTCTAAGGCTTCCAAAATCAAAATGCCGCTGCCTTCACCCATGACAAAACCGTCGCGATCGCGATCGAAGGGGCGACTGGCCACCTGGGGGGCATCATTGCGGGTGGATAGGGCTCGGGCTGACGCAAAGCCAGCCATGGCCAGGGGCGTAATCGCTGCTTCGGTGCCACCACAAATCATCGCCTGGGCATAACCCTGTTGCACCAGCCGAAAGGCATCACCAATGGCATTAGAGCCCGCCGCGCAGGCCGTCACTGGGCAAGCATTCGGACCTTTGGCCCCCGTATGAATGGCCGTGAGGCCAGCGGCCATATTGGCAATCATCATCGGCACCATGAAGGGGCTACAACGGCTGGGACCTCGATTGAGGTACACCGCTTGCTGCTCTTCTATGACCCGGAGACCGCCGATGCCGGTGCCGATCATGACGCCCACTTGCTCGGCGTTTAATTCAGTAATTTCAAGTTGGGCATCGGCGAGGGCTTGCTGGCTGGCCACTACCGCAAATTGAGCAAAGCGGTCCATGCGCTTGGCTTCTTTGCGATCGAGGTGCTGTAGGGGGTCAAATCCTTTCACCTCACCGGCGATTTTGGCGGCGTGATTGGCGGCATCAAACTGGGTAATCATGCCAATCCCAGACTGACCCGCCATGAGGCCTTGCCAGTAGGTTTCTAGGGTATTCCCCAGGGGGGTGATTGCCCCCATTCCCGTGATTACAACGCGCTTTTTGACCAACTCTGTCATCGCTTACCTCAACCCCCAGTCCCCATCCGTTGACACGAACACCTCCCCGAAATGACTTCGGTGGAGGTGTTTGAGGAACGATGCAACTAGGCTGACTTTTCCTTGATGAAATCTACGGCTGCCTGCACTGTACCGATGCCCTCTGCGGCTTCGTCGGGAATTTCAATATCGAATTCCTCTTCTAAGGCCATGACCAACTCCACGGTATCCAAGGAGTCAGCACCGAGGTCGTTGGCAAAGCTCGATTCTGGCTTGACTTCAGCCTCGTCCACACTGAGTTGCTCAGCAACGATCTTTTTGACCTTCTCAAATACCTCTGCACTCATCGCTAAATCAACCCCTAATTGGAAATATTCCGACAACTAACGAACACCCCACCTAAATGCCGAGCTGGGGAAACAGTGCTTCCTGCAGCCGGTAATTTTTTGCTCCCACCGGGGAGACATGGCATTAGGCATTTCTAGAGTTTATGGCATAACGAGGGATGGCACTAGATGACCGATGTTTTGGACAGCAGTGCTCATTTTGGAATTGACCCGCCCTGAGCGGGTCGTGGGCTGAGCCTGTCCACAGGGGATGAGGATGAACGGACTTTCCCCGCTGGGGGCGCTGAGTCCAGGGCACTCGCTTCGCGAACGCGTTGGCTAAGCCTGTCTGACAGGCTTACGACAGGCTTAGCCTGAATGATGATGTTCAACCCTGCAAAGCCATACCGAGCAAACAACCCAGCGTTTTACCCTGGGTGAATCCTCAAGGCAAGCAATGGGTTCCTATCACTATTACTGATGTTTGAAGGACTGTTTGGGATCGGGAGGGGTAGCTTTTGGGGGGAGAACATTTCCTAGGGGGGTAGGACGGTCTCTGCTATCGCTGCAGGGAGGATATAAATAGAGGGCTGGGGCGCTGTTCTCGGACCGTAGGACCTTTTTTGACTTATGCACTTACCTGAAGAGCCGGAATCATCGGCGCAGATCAACATCGTGCCGATGATCGATGTGATTTTTGTGGTGCTGATCTTTTTTATTCTGGCGAGCCTGATGCTGCAGCCGTCGGAAGGGTTGCCGGTGAACTTGCCGGAGGCGAGTACGGCGGAGGGACCCCTACCCCACAATTTGACGGTGACGCTGACCGTGGATGGGCAGTTGTCCTTGGGGTCTCAGCCCGTGACGCTGGAGCAATTGCCGGAGGCAATCCAGGGGCGACGGGTGGGGAAAGAGATGCTGTTGGTAGTGATCCAGGCGGATGCGGCGGTGTCCCATGGCCAGGTGGTGGAATTGATGGATACGTTACGACTGGTGGAGGGAATTCAGCTCGGAATTGCCACGACGCAACCCAGTGGGGTCGCACCTTAGTCGTCACTGGGACTGGGGGTGGGGAGATCCCAGGGGGCTTGGGTCGTGGTGAAGATGCCGTTGAATTGTGTTCAAAGACCCCTGGCCTCTGGGGGATGGATCCAGGCAACTCAGGTATGCCCGAGTCGCTTCCAGTAGCCTTATTTCACGTCCGTAGGGGCAGTCTTTTAATCAGCCCCTGATTGCGTCAGCGGAATCATCACCTGGAATTCGGTCCCTTGGCCCAACTCCGAGGTGCATTGCAGCTTGCCGCCGTGTTTCTCGGTCACAATTTGGTGGCTGATAGACAGACCCAAGCCGGTGCCTTTGCCAATCGGTTTCGTCGTAAAAAATGGGTCGAATAATTTGGCCTTAAACTTCTCTGGAATGCCGGGGCCATTATCTCGAATACAGATGATCGCCTGACCTGCTTGTTGCTCAGTCAGAATGGTGATGCTGGGCTTTTCTGTCGGATTCGACCAGCCATTTTTGTCAATTTCTTGGTCTAACGCATCGACAGCATTGCCAATTAAATTCATGAAAACCTGGTTGAGTTGGCTGGGGTAGCATGCCACTAGGGGCAAATCACCATACTGCTTGATGAGCTGGATTTCTGGGCGATTGGGCTTGGCTTTAAATCGGTGTTGCAAAATCAGCACGGTGCTGTCAATGCCCTCGTGGATATCAACGTCTTTTTGCTCAGCTTCATCTAGGCGAGAAAAGGTGCGTAGGGATATCACAATCTGTTGGATGCGTTTACTGCCGATTTGGAGCGACTGCAGAATTTTTCCCAGATCTTCTAGCAGATAATCCACGTCAAGCTCTTCGAGATAGTCGGCAATTTCGGCAACTGGTTCAGGATAGTGCTGCTGGTAGAGATCGAGTAGCGTGGCTAATTCTCCAAAATGCTCTTTGATGTGGGGAATATTGCCATGGATGAAGTTGACCGGATTATTGATTTCATG
>JAQCKL010000240.1 GCA_027592485.1 Cyanobacteriota bacterium | reverse complement strand
CCTTGGAGAAAGCATTAGCCACTTCTTGGGACGGTTCTGCCGAGAAAACCATGCGACATTGAACCAGATAGGGGCTAAGACAAGCCTCGGTGCTGTGCTAGGGCGGTGGGAGAAGTTTCGATTTAATCCGCCACCAACCGAGATACAAGTGGCAGCGTTGGCATCATTGGTACGCCTAGAGGCAGAGATGATCAGACAGATGTTACCTAGCGAGACCATCCAGATTCGAGCGATTCGGCTCTGTGCGGCTTGCTATGTCAATGAGCCGTATCACAGGATGGAGTGGCAGCATAAGTTCGCTAGTCGGTGCGATCGCCATGCACTACGCTTACTATTGGAGTGCCCCAACTGTAAGACAAAGTTTCCTATCCCATCCAAGTGGGTAAAAGGGGACTGTAAGCGCTGCCTGACGCCATTTGAGAGCATGGTGAGTCTCCAAAAGCCTCTGTAAGGGCTACTCGAAGAAGTCACCGTCTAAACCCAGCTCTTTGAGGGCGGCTTCGGCCTCCTGGCGCTTTTGTTCAGATACTTCACCCTCTGCTTCTACTTCGACCGTGAGCTTTAGGTTGAGATTTTTATCGCTGGCAAATTTCGATAGAACCCGCATGTAGAAGTTTGTCCATTTTTGGGTGGGTACCTCACCTTTCCATTTTAGAGAAGTCTTTTGGGAGCCTATGCCTGGGGGTTGAGTAGACCCAGACCCAGAATCAGAGCCATACGGCCCGGTATCACTGTCGCTAGCAGATTTAGCTCGAACGGTGAAATTGACTGTGGTGCTGATATCGCCAACTTTAGCCGTTACCGTGAAATTGCCTGAGTCTTTTCCTGCCGTCAGCACCCCATCGGTACCTATATCGCCTCCAGTGGTGCTCCAGGTAATGGAGCCAGGATCTATTGCCGTGCCCCACTGATCGAGTCCCTGGAGGGTGTAAGCCTGCTTCAGACCAGGCTCAAGCACGACTGTCTGAGGCATAAGGCGGAGAGTCGTGAGCGTTGGTGGTTCTTTGCTACGCTCTTCGTAGGCTTGCGCCTCGGATCCCTTGATAATGAAAACGTCATCTGAAATTTCAATTTCGTTGGGGTTCAGGCTGACCTGAAATTTGAAGGGATTGTATCTATCCCCTACCTTGCCAACATAGGCGATTTCACCGCTAGAGACACCTCTGGCGATGGTGTCTCTGATTGAGTTAGGGTCTAGCAGGCGTGGAAACTGAGGCGAGGCAAAGCAGGCATCGCGAACAGACTTAGTGCTCCATTCTGTGAAAGCGGGTGACCAGTTACGCACTAAGAATCGAGGGCTGATACTGTCTTGGATCTCGTCCGTTTTGTGTCGGTCTTGAATAATGTAGCTGGTCATGGATGAACCACTGCTGGAGGTGATGAGCCCCATATCAGTGGTTTGAACGGTGTTGTCTTTGCCGAGCATGGCGATGTATTTATAGGAGCGCCACACCGACTCTTTGAGATCTCGCTGAGCTTTAGCAATGCTCTCTGTGATTTGTCGCTGCTGGTTTTCGGTAAGGCCCTCGGGTTCTTCGTCGCGAATGTCTTCCCAGGCTAGGAGCTTGCGGGCTTCTTCGCGCATTTGAGCGTTGGACTCGGCGATCGCAACAATAACCGCACTCTTAAACGTCCGATCAGAGCCGCCAGACTCGCGAATGAGCCGCTCCACTAGAGGTAGGGTTTCGGGTTCCTGCATAGACCGCTCTGGGGCCATAACGGCGATCGCTATCTCTGGCCGATTAGGGATCGCGGTTGATTCTTCGGGGAAGAATTTTGGGGTAATACCCTGAGCAGAGATAAATACTTTTTGGACGTAGCTCCTAACGTATTCGTCGATGCGCGGCTTTTGCACACTGGCCCGCCGATCAGCCAGGATTTTGTTGAGATTGGGGTATAGGGTGAAGTGATATTTTTTCTTTTCAATTGATAGATAGTAAAACTCGTTTTCTATGGTCTCTAAGACAGTTTCAATATGGCCGATGTCCATGGAAGGATCCGCAACATCTAAGCGAATTTCTGGGATGGTGGCCTCGGCACGGGTACAACCGCCATTCGACTCAAAGAAGATAGCTGTGGCAACTTTGCGGTGTAGGCGAGCTTTCTTGATATCAGCCACCGCTTCTGTGTCTAGCCGGGGGGCGTGGGCATCTTTTTTACCGTCAATGTCGCTGGTAACGGCACCCTCCAAGCGGCCATCCCCCATTTGCTCAAAGACGATCGAGCGAAAGTCCATGTTGTTGAAGGGGGCGGTGCCCAGGGTGATCAAGGGGTCTTTGTGGGCACCTGTGAAGCCTTTGTCGTAGGCATCAGAGAGCCACATGGCCAGCATTCTCAGAATGCCTCGGGTTCGCTGAAAGCGTGGTAGGGCCTGCCACTTGCGCTCAAACACCGAGAGTAGGGTGGGGTGGAACGGATAGGTAGCCTTAAAGACCTCACGGGCGTTGTCAACGTCAAACCAGTTGGGGAGCTGCTGGCGATGCTCAACCATCCAATCGGCGTACTCGTTGCAGGTGGCGATCGCATCCTTCGACAACATAATTTTGTCGCCTGCGCTGATGGATCTCGGATCCCAATCAAACAGGCGGCGGCGAATGATTTCGGAGGTTTCAGACTCTGCCGACATCATGATCGCTAGACCCAGGCGATCGAGCATTTTCTTAAAGCGTTGTTCGTCGGCCTCGTCCTTTTCGGTGTACTCCATCTCTGAGGCCGGGATAGACACCACTAAGACGGTGTTGGTCTCGCCTCTGACGGTCTCTGAGAGGGATTGGAGAAAGTTGTAGAGGCGATCGTTATATTCAAGCTTGCGGTAGGTGGAGACGTAGTTGAGCACCTCATCAATCAAAATCAGGTTGGGGCGATCTTTGGGCAGCATGGCCCGAATCACATCGCCCTTGGGCTCAATGAATTGCTCGTCATGCTCCGCGACGACGGCGAAGGCGGCCTTTCCCCCCAACTGGTAGGCAATTTCGCCCCAAGGGGTCTGACGGTGGGGGATACCATCGTCGCCCCCCCGCCCTGTAATGGAATCAAACTCAGTTCCAACAAAGACAGCGACATTGGCTTCTGGAATAGTGGATAACTGAGCCCGATCGAGAATTTTCTCTACCCCAAACCAGCCATTGGCGGCGGCACCGTTTTTAGCCAGGTGGTAGAGCAGGGTGAGGGCGTGGGTCTTGCCACCACCAAACTGGGTGGCCAGGTTAAACACAGCAGAGGTTTCAGCGGTTTGCCCTGACAGCCGACGGCACACCTGGGCAGCAAACGCTGTCAGGTTGCGGGTTAGGTAGGTGCGCTCAAAGAACCGCTCTGGAATGCGATAGTCTGCTGGAGCCCGCTGGTCGCGTACTTGGTCGAGGTGAACTGCAAACTCCGATGAGTCAAACGCCTTTTTCTCGCGAATGTCTTGGCGAAGTTCGATGCCGTCAACTTTGTACCAGGGTTTAAGGGCCATGAGACTCGTGTGCTTGCCTATAGAATGCTGAAACTACCAGCGCGGTTGTCTAGCTGCCACCACTTGAAGTAACCGTAGGGAAACTGCTCAGCTTGATCGCGGCTACCTATTACTACTAAAGTTTCCCCCTCTATCCCAACTAATTGCGTAAGGCCCATGTCAGGGAGGACGGTGGACTCCAATGTTTTGATGATGCTCGCCCGTTCCTCGGTGGTGCGGCTGTAGCCAAAAACCACTCTAAGCTGTGCTCTCACACAGAGTACTTTCCAGAGAGAGTAAGGAATCCGATTGCCCTGGTTCTCTAGCTCCATGATGGCAATGGGCAGGGGCCATTGTCTCTGGGAGGGTTCAAAGGCGGTGACATCCAGGCTCAGAAACTCACTGGTGTTAACGGGGATAGCTGGAATAGGGTAGCCCTTGGCAGACGCCTGCCAGCCCAGTGCCCGACAGGCTACAACCACAATCTGGGTCAGCTCCTCAGTCCATAGGCGCAGTTCGCCACTCAGCGCGGCTTGCTTTAAGGCATCACCCACATCAGGTTTCTGGATGGTGGTCATGAAGGTGGCCTGCCAGGGATGTGAGGTCATAGGGCTTCCCCTACCAGGACCAGGGCTTTAGTGACCACCCGATCGCTCAAATACATGCCGGTTTCTCGCAGTTTGGCTATCACGGGCTGAGCGGCAGGAATGTGGCCTTGCTGCTTGGCAGCTAGCACTAGGCCCAAGGTGCCGCGAATGGGAATGCCCAGTTTCTCGGCGCAGCGTCGGCCTGCCAGGTCATCCAAAATGGCTTCGGTGGCTGGGTGAGCGCAGGCCCAAGCCAGCACGGAGGCTTCCCCGGCATCGAGGTTGCAGGCTTGCAGGTCAGGGGATGGGGGCGGGGTCTCAACGACAGTGAGCCAGGCGGTGGTTTGGAGGGTTCGGGCGGTGGTGTCGAGTGGCCCATACTGCTGAATTTCTTGCACTACCGTGGCGGGTACCAAGACGGTGGGGTAACGAACGTGCAGCAAGGAGAGTAGGTCTGCCTTGCTGAGAAAAATCAGCGGTGAGGTGTTGATCACGGGTGGGGGCGCGGCGTTAGTCACGGGTTAGCTCCCGTTCTAGGTCATCAAAATCGACTTGGAACACGTCGATTTTCTCGTGGGCCAAAATATCTAAAAATTCAGGCCGGTTTAGGCCCGCAAGCTGGGCAGCTTTGCCCATGGAGACTTCGCCACGGGCGTACCAGTAGATGGCGGCGGCCAGTTGCATTTGCTTGGCGAAGGCGGCGGTGTCGCGGTTTTCTAAAAAATCTTCGGGCACATTGACGGTGACCTGAACCATGCTGACCTCCTGGTGACTAGAACCCTAAGCCTTTCTTGCGTGCTAGCACGCCATCGACCCAGCGTTTTTCGTCGGTGCCGGTGGGGTAGAGGGCGGAGAATGCCTGGGCCAGTTTCCAATAGCGCTGGTCGGCTCCGATGCCCTCTTCGACCAGGAAGCGCTTGAGGGCTTCGCTGCGGCCTGCGGCAAAGAGAATCATGCTCTGGTGGAGGCGATCGAGGACGGTTTTGCCGACTTGGGGCACGCCGGGGTCGCCAAAGCTGCTGCTATCGCTGTCTTCGGGGTTGCCTAAGATGGCAAATAGGTCGAGCTGTTTGTCTTGGCTCTTTTTCTTGCGGCGGGTAGTGGGGGCATTGAGGTCTTCTTTGCCAAAGAGAGCCTGGGCGCGATCGCCGACGGGCAGCAGGCGAGCTTTGTCGCCTTTGATTTCGACTAGGGTGGTGAGTTTGTCGAGGTGGGCACCAAGGCCCTGGGCAATTTTGCGGGCGGCATCGTATTCGAGGATGTAGCCGGTAGATTTGGCGGGTTTGCCGGTGTCGTCGGTGTCGTCGTCGTCGATCCCCCCGCCTGCGGCACCCCCCTTATCAAGGGGGGATGGGGGGGCTCCGGCAGAGAGCGTCCACAGCCACATGGCGGTGAGGCGGGCGTCTTCTTCAAAGTCGGTGGTGTCGGCGTCGGTGAAGATCATGCCGAGGGCTTCTTTGGAAACGGCCCCCCAGACGTATTCGAGGTATTCCCGCAGGGTGACTTCTTCGCCGCTGGCTTTTTCGACGCTGGAGTAGCGAGAGAAAATTTCTAGGGCGGGGCCAAGGCAAGCGAAGATGGCATCGGCACCGACAACGCCTTCATCAGCGAGACGTGGCATCCAGTCGTGGATGCGTTGAGGTAGTTCTTGGAGCACATCGCGCCAATCGCCAATTTCTGAACGGAGAGACCCACTAGGAGATTCACGAGGACGACATACAACATGTATTGATGATTGAAGGCGCGCCTGGTCAACTGCTGACACCCTTCCCTGTCTTTCAGTGTCAATGGGCCATGAACCAGTGATGATCCAACCGTTATCAATAATTGCCTGAAGGATAGATTCCCAACCGACAGTAGATTTGTGCGCGAATACAACTGTTCCAATTCCATCAGGTGTTAGGATTCTTCTACCTTCACCCATAGCCTGACCTATAGTTTTCTCAAAGAAAAGGTGATCCTTGTTTTTGGCTTCGTCTACAACACATTCTTCAGCTTTTGGAGTTAGCTCAGTATCAAAAAAATCAGATAGATGTGGCAAAGATCGCTTCAGCCAAACATAAAAATAATCAGAAAGATTTGCATATAAAACAGAGTCATAATAAGGGGGATCTGAGAAAAAGCAGTTGACAGAATCATCTGGCAAACTACTTTTCGTGGCCGATGCTTTCTCGACAGATCCATAGCCAACTTGAGAGGTTCCTTCAGAAATAGACTTAATAACTCTCATAACCCAATCAGAAGCTCCACTCCAACCAGTTCTTGAAAAGGGATTTAGCTCAACGAAATCCCAAACCATTGGAATGGACTGCCTCCCGAAAGTATGGCAAATAAACTCGCCAGAACTAGCCCAAGAACATAAGGTAGAACCATAATCAGCTTGGCGATCAAGGATTAGAGCTAAGCAAGCCTGAACTGCTTCTTTTAAATCTTTTTCAAGGCCGCAAACATTTTCTAGATTTGAAATTTTTTCTGCCAATATTGACAAGCTCAATGCTTGCCTAGAAGTGAATAAGTCCCCCCATTCCTTCATACCGTAAAGATGAACTCTTATTGAACTATTTTTCCATACCTTCTCGTAAGGAATTTCTTCGTTAGGGATAAACCTCTGATTGTCTTTAGTTTTCTCTTTAAGATATATTTTTGCTTTTTCATTTGCCTCGAAATCTTCAGGGACTGGCAACCTGTAATGACGACTACTTTTGTCATTTTTATCAATTACAACTGCCATTAGTTGAGCAGTTTCGCCGCCACCTCTCTTTTCTTTTAACTGTCTTCTTACAGATGCTAGAGGTGTTGTAAATCCGCAGTCAGGACATGTAACAGCCACCTTTTTAATAGTGCCAGGAGCTACATCTTTAGGAGAAATGTTTTCAAGTATTTGAACCTTAGTTTTCTTATTCTTGGAATCAGGCTGTAACTGAAGAGCAATCAGAGGTTTATCCC
>JAQCKL010000239.1 GCA_027592485.1 Cyanobacteriota bacterium | reverse complement strand
TGACCCTGGCAACAGTCCGATCAATTCTGTTTCGGTCGTCAGGCCCATTTGCTGGGCCGCTCGGTCCCGATCCGTTGATACCACCTGGCCATCGCTCATCAGGTCTCCCACCACGGTGAACTTAGGCCGATAGGCTGCGGGGGCTTGCTCAATCAAGCGGGCACTCATCACGCCGTAGGCATCGACCCAGCGCCGCCAGTTGGTAAACCACTCGGCATAGATCACGGTTTTGTACCCCAGTCGCCGCCCCACCAAGACGGGATAGATCTGGTCACCGCCCAGGAAAACCACCCCGCCGCGATCGCGCCAATCCCAGTCGGCAGCGGTCTTGCCCCAAAGCAAAAAGGGCCAGAAATGCTGGGCGGCTTGGACCCGATCCACCTCAGGGTACTGACGGGCAATCTCCGCCTCTTGGCCTGTGCTGTGGGGACAGGGGGATAGCACCACCGAAATGCGGAGCTGGGTGCGATCGCCTATTTGAGTCCGTAAAGCCTGCACCACCGGCTTTACCCAGGTGGTAATTTCCCCAGGACCATTGGACAGAATCACTAGGTCGATCGGCGGCATGTCAACGGGAGACATGGGGTGGGAGACCTCCTAACGGAACGACAGATCCTGTATCCGCCATTATCGATGATCTCAACAGTTTCATCGGGGATATGACGGGTGCGCCTGCGTCGATCAGCTGAAATCTCAGTGGGAATGCTGAACTTTGCCGCTAGGGCTGGTCCGGGTCCGGAGCAGGCCCTCGTGCCCAGGAGAAAGGGCTATAGCAATTGAGTCCTATCGATTCAGAGGTAACCCATGGTGTCTAACCCAACTCCACCGACCACTGAAGTCCACTATCGTTTCATTCCCAAGGACAATGGCGTCACCCTAGAGCTGTGGGAACCCGTGCCCTTAGCGGCCCGCTCCCTCAAAACCTATCGATTTTGTGTTCGCTACGACCTTGTCTCCCGTCAGGCCGCTTACCGAACCCTGGAACAGTATCTCAATGCCAACCCCTGTACCGAAGCCCGCAGTAACCCGGCTGGCCTCACCCCAGCGGCCTGGGGGCATTTGCCAGCCCTGACCTATACCTAGGGGCCAGCATCTAGAGGCCAGTCGGAGTCAGGTTGGCCCCACCCCAATCTGTTAGGATGCCTCTGGTGAAGAGGCGGTAATGATGGATATCAGCGGCAGTTGGCAAGACTGGTTATTTACCTTGGGCTACCTCTCCTTCGCCTTATTTGTGACTTGGCGGGTATTTGCATCGGGCAAGTAGGCCATCTCTCTTCCCCGGTCCTACTGTTCAACCCAGCCCTTGATTTCTGCGGAAGTCAAGGCGCGATTGAGCTTAATATATTCCGCCTGGGCTGCCCGCAGAATATGTTTCATCATCACCGGCTCATTGGCATCGGCTGCGATAAAGGCCGCATTTAGAGCAATGGAGCGAATGTTGCCTCCGGTCACATCCAGGCGGCCCAGTTTGCGAAAGTCTAGATCTTGGGTGGGCATTTGTTTTGGGAAAATCCGCTGCCAAATCTCACTGCGATCGCCCGCCTTCGGAAACGGAAAGGTAACGATAAACCGAATCCGCCGTAGAAAGGCTTGATCTAAGGAATCCTTGAGGTTGGTCGTCAGGATCGCCAGCCCCTGGTAAGATTCCATCCGCTGCAATAAATAGCTGACTTCGATATTGGCATGGCGATCGTGGCTGTCTTTGACCTCGCTGCGTTTACCAAACAAAGCATCGGCCTCGTCAAACAGCAAAATCGCCCCGCCGGTTTCCGCTGCATCAAAAATCTTTCGCAAGTTCTTCTCGGTTTCACCGATGTACTTACTCATCACCGCGCTCAGATCAATGCGGTAGAGATCGAGCTTGAATTCGCGGGCCAGCACCTCTGCGGCCATGGTTTTACCCGTACCGCTGGCCCCGGCAAATAATGCACTCAGGCCCAAACCGCGCTTGGTTTTCGCGGCAAACCCCCACTCTTGGTAAACCTTGGCCCGCTGCCGCAGTTGAGCGGTGATATCGCGCAGCACTTGCTTTTCGCGATCGGGTAGCACCAGTTCATCCCAGGTGGCGTCGGCATCAATGCGCTGGGCGAGGCTTTCGAGCTGGGGCCGAGCTTGCAGTCGGCAAAAGTCCCAGAGGCGATCGGGCAGGGTCGGATCATCGGCGTCACCGGCCACGGACAGTCCTGCCGCTTGAATGGTGGCGGGGGAGAGATTGAACTGGGAGGCCAGGGTGCTGAGGTGGCCATTGAGGTGGGCTGAGGTTCTACCGAGGCTCGTTTCCCAAAGACCGAGCTGCTCTTGGTAGCTGAGGCTCGCGACCTCAAAGGGAATGATTGAGAGTCGGGGGATGAAGATCCGTTGGATCGTGGAAACGATTAAGGGGGTACCCACGGCTTGCAAGAAGGGGGCAATAGCACTCTGTTGGGCTTGCTCTCTTTTCACCTGGGGCTCAGCATCTAACCACAGCAGGCTGGGGGTGAGCTTCACCAATCGCTGCCAGCGGGTGATCAGCGCTTTTAGCTGGTGGGGCTCAGTGGGTAGGTGCTCAACGGAGAGACTATAGAGGGGCCATTGCAACTGGTGGCTGACTGCGGTGGCGATCGCCCACTTTTGCTCTACCCCTGTGCCGCAGAGTTGCACGATGGGGGGTTGGTCTACAGCATTGGTCAAGAATGTCGCGACCTGTTGGGCGATCTGTTGATGGGAAGCCTGCAAGGGGAGAGGGGGCACAACCATCGTGGCCCGACTGAGCACCTTAGTCAGCTGAAAATCTTGATAGGGCTCCCCCAATAGATAATGCAGAATGCTTTCATCGACCTGTAAGCGAGCATGGAAAATATCGTCACCGCTACTTTCCTGGATCAGCTGCCAGCGACGTAAAGCCCCTTGGGGGGTGATTGTACTCCAATGGTGAGGGGCCTGGAAGGAGTTATACGCCAGTTTGAAGGTGGGGTAGTTAAGGGCGGGATTCTGGTGAATAATCGCAAATAGATCTGGGAACCGAGTTTGAATCACGCGTCCCACACACAGCAGCAGTACATAGCGTTCAAACTCAGACAGGGCCAGACAGCGGCAGAGGGTTTCTAAGGCGGGCGGTGACTCCATCCGGGCGGCAATCTCGGCTGGATTGACCAGGTCAGGCTGCAGGAGTTGATCCAACTGATTTTGGAGTTGTGCCACCTTGATGTTGAGTTGGTGACCCACATTGCCCAAAACCGCTGTCAAATAGTTGAAATTAGACTGCTGCCAAGGGGTTTGGACTGTGGCACTTAGGGGGGATTGGGACACAGGATTATGATCTCAGGGCAAACAGTACCGCCAACAACGGTCGGAGGTTGATTAAGCCACAGAGGCTTAACCAGCACCCCATTGTATTCCCCCAACTCGCTACCATCAGTCCCTGAATGGCCCTGTAACGTTACGTTCGGGGGTATAGACAAGCCAACTAATAGTGAATAAACTTTAGGAGACTCTGCTGTGGTGATGCCTGGGGCAATCGTCACTCTAGCCGTTACCCAAGGTTGCTTCCTATGGCTCCTCAACATCACTCCCATGCCGCTTCTGGCAAAGCCAACCAGCAGGCTCAACCGGCGATCAGCTTTACCCCCGAGCCTCCCCAGGTCCAGACTCAGGCTGAGCAACCGCAGCTAGAAATGCCGGAATGGAGCCCCCAAGACACCTCCTACCTCGGCCTCTTCGGCAATCCATATACATTCCCGTCCGATGCATCCCCGCCTGCGCCACCCCCGATTCAGGCCAAGCTGACGGTGGGCGCGGTGGGGGATAAGTATGAGCAAGAGGCCGATCGCGTCGCTGCTCAAGTGGTGAAAACCATTAATAGCCCCGTCGCTTCCTCATCTGTACAACGGCAGGATATGGAGGAGGAAGATGGACTACAGATGAAATCTCAAGAAACCATCCAGCGAGAAGGGATGGAAGAAGAGGAACTGCAAATGAAAACGGCGCTCATCCAGCGAGAGGAGATGCCCGAGGAAGAGGAGTTGCAGATGAAGCCCACACTGCAACGGGTGGGCCATGAAGGGGGCGCTGTCACCGCCGACCTGGAATCAGAGATCCAACAGGCTCGGGGTAGCGGTCAATCCCTAGCCCCAGACTTACAGCACAGCATGGGGCAGGCCATGGGAGCCGACTTTAGCGGCGTCAAGGTCCATGTCGATAGTCAATCGGATCAACTCAATCAATCTATTCAAGCTAAGGCATTTACGGCTGGCTCAGACGTCTTCTTTCGACAGGGTGAGTACAACCCAGGCAGTAAAAGCGGTCAAGAATTAATTGCCCATGAACTGACCCACGTAGTGCAGCAAAATGGCAGCGCAGTCCAGCGCAAAGTCCAAGATGATGATATTCGAGGCAATAGCGCGTTAAATAACGAGCAAAAAGCTAAGCCGAAAAAAGGTTCTGACCAACATAAGTTTTTTGGGGGTGCAGGGAAAAGTGATCGAGCGCCTACAAAGCCTCCTGATGAGAAAGAAGAGGAGGAAAAGTTAAAGCGCAAAGCGGGCCATGACTCGTTGAACACTAGAACTTCAAGCGTAATTCAGAGAGAGGCTAACACAATCCAGAGAGATACTGGGAAAGTATTTCATATGGATGATAAAGGAGTAGCCCACGATCAGCCTAAAAGAGTATTTCATATGGATGCCCAGGGTGTTGCCCATGAACATCCAGATCCTAAGGCTGAAACATCCGTCACAAAGTTAGGCTCCCCCGGCCCTAACTTGACAGCTGAAATTGACCCAGAAGATTTTGGAATGTGTGACACAGAAACTGTCACTCCATCTCTAAATGCTTATAAAGAGGGTTCCGTTTGGAGAGCCGCAGTTTATAAATTTGAGGGGCACTACTCTTTTCTGGCGCGCCTACCTGCCAGTTACTATGAAATCACTGGACCAGGGGGAAATACCACTCTAAGTAATTCCAGAGGGCAAATCAAGGCGCTCCACCATCTTGGCGAGGAAGGACCCGACTGCTATATGGTGAAGGCTGTTGATGCTCATGAAAAAGTTCATGAGGGTCGTTTGGCTCCTGCGTTAGAGGCGATTGAGCCAGAAATGCAAAAACTCTTCACTGCTATTACAGTTCCTGATGGCGACAAGGTGACAGATAAACACTCTGCTATTAACGCTATTGAAAAAACACCTCAATATGCAACAGCAGTCTCCAAACTGCGTAACATTTGGGATGCTGAATATGTTAAGCGGATTGGTAAAGATCATGATGCTCTAACCCCAGCGGCCGAGCACGGAGTTGTAGATCCAATGATTGCTAAAATCAACAAATTCAGGGTAAAGAATGGGAAATCAGCTGTAAATCACCCTCCATACCCTTAAGTTGAGGTTGGATTGGATAAGTAAGGGTCAAAAATCTAGAGTTGTCTATGCAGTTTGCAGTTTTCCAACGCCTCAGTTATCAAACCTCTGAGCCTGAACCCCCTATTGAAGTTTTGGTAGGAATTCCTGAAGAGCAGGTCTCTGGCAGCCTTAGATTTATCCTTTTGCTGAAGAACCAAACAGAATCAGAAATTTCTGTGGATAACCCAGCCGATTTCGTCACCTACACGTTAATTGACTCGGAGGGCTGGCCCAGAAATCTTGCGGCAAGAAATACTAGAGGAAAAGTACATCGTTCTTCAAAGAAAGCTGCTAATCGTTCACCATACATAACCCATGTCAATACATCTGTAGCTCAGTCGAATGAAGAACAAGATTTTTCAGCTCCTGAGCCAGTGATTTTATTGACTCCAAGGACTGAAATTAGACAACTGCTTTCAATTGAAGGTATTCGCTCGTCTCATGACAGCAATGACGTCATGCCAGTAGCCCCCGGACATTACAGGATTGACTTTTTGTTGCCTTTTCGATGGACAGAGGAAGCTGACCGTCATCAAATAAATCTTCAGTCAGAAGTCTTAGATGTAGATCTATCCTGAGTTCATGGCTTTGTATTAAGCAAGGCTACATTGATCAATTGGGCTAACTACAGACCTAAGAATGTCCAAAACAAACTACCCTGCCCTTCTCGGCACCCTCACCATCACCGCAGGGCTGCTCGGGGGTTAGGTCTGGCATCTCAATAAAACCTCCCCTGCACTACTCAGACTAGGTAATCTCTCCCAGCGGCGACCCCACCGCCTCTCAGGGCCAAACCCAGCTCACTTCTACTGGGCGGTATCTTTAGCGGCTATAGCACCTTAAGAATTCAAAGGTGCAAATCCTTAACTAGCCAAAATGCTGATGCAAAAGTGTCAGGCGAATTTTTTAGGGGTGTATGGAGGGGCGATCGCTGTAACGATCTATGCGTAGCCCCTGACAATGGCCAATTCAATAACTTATCCTAAGTTATCGCCAAAAATAAGGCAGGTCGATCGTCATGGGTTCTCGCAGTCACGCCTCCGCTTCTGCCAAGCAACCTCAGGAAGCCCAGCCTGCGTTCAGCTTTACCCCTGAGCCGCCTCAGGTGCAGGCCCAGCGTGATGAGCCTCAGCTCCAGATGCCGGAATGGAGCCCTTACGATAATCCCTTTGGCAACCTCTTCAGCCCCTCATTTTCTGCACCATCACCGATCCAAGCGAAGCTCACCGTCGGAGCCGTGGGTGATAAGTACGAGCAGGAGGCCGATGCAGTCGCGGCCCAGGTGGTGCAGCAGATCAACGCTCCTGGAGTAGGGGGCGCTGGGGTGCAGCGGGAGCAGGGAGAGGCAGAGCGAGAGGGGACGGCCATCCAGCGGGAGGAGATGCCTGAGGAAGAGGATCTGCAGATGAAGCCCATGCTGCAACGGGTGGGCGTGGCTCGCCCAGACGCTGAATCGCTACAGGCCAAGTTGGCCACCGACGTGACGTTGGTGCAACGTCAAAACAGCGTGCAGATGCAGACAACTGCACGGGTTTGCCCGATTCACTGAAGACAGGCTTATAGCCGTCGCCACTTAGGTTAAGACGTTACCACCTTGAGAACGTGCTCCATCGCATCTCTTAAGG
>JAQCKL010000238.1 GCA_027592485.1 Cyanobacteriota bacterium | reverse complement strand
TCTCGCTGGACTGGTGGGTTTGACAATTCTCTTGATTTTTCTCTCCTAGAAGATTGCCAAGTCGTGTCGCCAACTGTTTGACCCCGAAACCAGTACCTACACCTATTTGATTGCCGACCCGACCACCCACGAGGCAGCCTTAGTAGACCCCGTGCTTGAGCAGGTGGAGCGGGACTACCAACTCCTGAATGAACTGGGGTTAACCCTGCGCTACTGCCTCGAAACCCACATCCACGCCGACCACATTACCGGCACCGGCAAGTTGCGTGACCTAACGGCATGCCAGGGCATCGTCCCCGCGAATGCCACGGCCCCTTGCGCCGATCAGTATATTGAGCCCGACCAGGTGTTGCGGGTTGGGGCAATTCCCATCCGTGCCATTGAGACCCATGGCCACACCGATAGCCATATGGCCTATTTGGTGAATGACACCCACTTACTCACGGGGGATGCCCTATTGATTCGGGGCTGTGGCCGCACCGACTTCCAAGGTGGCGATGCGGCCACCCTCTATGACCATGTCACCCAACGGCTGTTTACCCTGCCTGAAGAAACCTGGGTCTGTCCCGGCCACGACTATCGGGGCCAGACCGTCTCCACGATTGGTGAGGAGAGGCGCTTTAACCCCCGCTTCCTAGGGCGCACCCGCGCCGACTTCGTCGCCTTCATGGGGAGCTTGAACCTGCCCAACCCACAAAAAATCATGGAAGCGGTGCCCGCCAATGAGCACTGTGGTCGGGTTGTCGTTACCTCTGCCGTGGAGTTGCGATGATCCTCACTGTTGTGGGCCATGTTCTGGCGATTGGCATTGGCATCAGCTTGGGGCTGATGGGCGGCGGCGGCTCGATTTTGGCGGTGCCTATTCTGGTGTACGTCATGGGCCTCAGTTCTAAGAGCGCGATCGCCCTCAGCCTGATCGTCGTTGGCACGGTCAGTTTGGTGGGGGTGATTCCCCATTGGCGGCAGGGTAATGTCAGCTTCAAAACCGCCGCCCAGTTTATCCCGATGGCGATGGTCGGGGCCTATGGGGGGGCGCGCCTAACGGCCTTGCCCGCCGTCACCGATAGCTTCCAACTGCTGTGTTTTGGCAGCATCATGGTGGCGGCCAGTGGCCTAATGATTCGCAATAGCCGCCAGCCCCAAGCCCTCAGCTACGCCGTTCCCCCAGGGGAATCCGTCGGAGCATCCGCCTTGCCCCAACCCTGGTTTGCCATTCCAGCGGAAGGGCTCGGGGTCGGCTTGCTCACGGGATTTATCGGGGTGGGGGGCGGTTTTCTGGTGATCCCGGCCCTGGTACTCCTGGGGGGCTTACCGATGAAACAGGCGATCGGCACCTCACTGCTGATCATTGCCGCGAATTCTGCCACCGGCTTTCTCGGCTACTTAAGTCAGGTGCAGGTGGACTGGGGCTTGGCGGTTTCCTTTACCGGCGCAGCCAGTATCGGCACCCTGATCGGCGCTGCTCTGACACGCTTGATCGACGCCAAGCACCTGCAAAAAGGCTTTGGATATTTTGTGTTGGTCGTAGCCATCTTTGTCCTGATTCGTCACTAGTACTTGATGGCGGAATTAACGTGACCATTCCAGTTTCTAGCCCCCTTGCCCCCTTGCCCTGATGCCCCTTGCCATCCGCAGCCATGACTATTGATGACACTTGGCCGATGCGCGATCGCTTTCTAGACCTCCACTGCCGCTGGTTCAGGTTAATGGGCGAGCATCTGCAGGACCCCCAAGGTCAGACCCTAGAGTACTGGCGAGTCGAGAAAGCCGATACGGTGATTATTTTGCCGATCTACCAGCAGCAATTGCTGTTGCCACCCCCCACCTATCGCCCTGGGGTGGGCCAAGCCACTTGGGATTTCCCCGGTGGGAGAGTAGCCGAGGGTCACACCCCCGCCACCATGGCCCCGACGATTCTGCAGCGGGAACTTGGAATTCAGCCCGACACCATTCGTCAATTGACACCGATCAACACCACCGGATGGGCCGTGAACAGCTCTTTTTCCAACCAATATCTGTATGGCTTTGTGGCCGATCTCCAACCCACCGCTGAGATCAGCCCTGACGCGATCGGCAAGACCGTTGCCACCACCCCAGCAGGCATAGCGGCAATGCTCAGCCTCCTGACCTGTTTGCAATGCCGGGCGGTGATATTGCAGTGGTGGTGGACGCTCACCCCCCACGAACTGCGGGGCACATCAAGCAATTAAAACTACTATTTGGTAATATTGTAATGGCTTCCCCTAAGGGGCGATCGCAACAACATTGAGACCCATGTTCAGCACCACCACAGTTCCAGCCAATTCCAAATTAAGTCAGCTCGATGATTGCGCCATTGCCCAACTGTCACCAGCGGCCCTAGGACTGATGGCCAGTTTTTTCAAGGTATTGTCTGAGGCCAGCCGTTTACAGATTGTTTGCGTGCTGCAAACAGGCTCCAAGAACGTCACTGAAATCATTGAAGCGACGGGCTTGGGACAGGCAAATGTGTCTAAGCACCTCAAAATGCTGACCCAAGCGGGCATCGTGTCTCGCCAACCTCAGGGAGTATCGGTTTACTATCAAATTGCCAACCCGTTTGTCTTTGACCTCTGCAAACTGGTTTGTGATGCCCTCTCCGTCCAATTCGAGCAACAGAGTCAGCATTTAGAACAGCTCGGTGTGCTCCAGCAGGTCAATTGACGTTGAGCCTAGATTGAACCGACCCATAGGCTGCCGGTGGTAAAGCTTGAATGTTGCTCAAGAAATAGCGGGTCGATACCATCGACGGCACTATCGTGATAGGGAATGGCTGACTTTCTACTGAGGCACGATCGCGATCGTCACCCAATTCTGAGGTTGAGAAGACGTGCTTTCACTCAAGGCACTATCCCCATACCCCACCGCCACCCAGTGGTATTGCTCTTCTCCCAGCCGCTCCGTTAAATACCGCTGCACCGCCATCGCTTGCTGAAACGAGATATCGACAATTTGATCGGCGTTGGGCTCCGCATCCGTATGACTGCCCACCAAAATCGTTGCCCCTGGATATCGCCCCACATCCGACAAGATTGTCTCTAGCCACTGCTGGGCCGTAGACTGCAAAATCGCTTCCCCAGGGGCAAACAGCAAATCCCCCGGCAAGGTCACCCGATATCTCAAATAGGGGATCCGTTGGGGTGGGGTTGGGGGCAGCGGGTGCTGGGGCTGGGGCTGAGGCTTCTGAGCTGCCGTTCTCCGCGACCGGTTCTGTGGGTGGATTGAGGCGGTTGGCCACTGTCTGCAGGCGTTGCTCCACCGATTCCGATGGAGAGAGCATCCCCAACTGGGTTTCGAGGGCCGAAGTGCGATCGCCAAGCCGCTGCAAGTCCAATTGAATCGCCTCCAACTCCACCGTGATCTGTTCCCGCTGGGGCTCTGACAGGGCGATCGGGCGGGGAGCATTGCTGGGACTGATCGGCTCTCTGACTAAGGGGGCCACCGTTGAGTCGCCCTGGGTGCCAAAGCGATCGCCGGACCACCATTGGGGGAGCTGCCGGAGTTTTTGGGTGGTGCGATGGCTATGGCGCAGCACAATCTCTTGGATGGGGGGATTCAGGCTTTTGGATGGGAAAAACTGGGCCACTAGCAACCCCAATACCCAAGCGCCACTCACCCCCGCCCCCAAGAGCATCCAACGCAATACCCAGGTCAGTAGCCCTTTGGCCATGGGCATCTTGCCTGTGGCAGGCGGCTCGACCGAGGGTTTCGCAACAATTTTCGCCCTGTCCCCAGCCGGGGGGACGGTTTCGAGGGGAGGAAAGGAATTATCTAAAGGAGGCAGTTCAGCCATGGTGCCACCGTTTCGCTACAAACACTGCCCGCTCTAAACGAGGGGGCTGACATTAGCTAACAGGGTAGCGGCGATCGCGGTGAATTGGCGTTAAGGGGTCCTTTAGTCTTACGGGCCGCCAAGAATGCAACATCCTGCAACAAACAGGATTGGGAGGCAGGGGTGGGCAGGGGATGATTTTATGCTTGCAGGGCTCTAATTCTTCTTCGGCACCGTTCTATATAACCATTGCCGGGGCTGCTGGCCGTGGTACATTCCCCCCAGGGTAAAAGTGTGCCATTTGGAGGCTTTGTATCCAGGGTTGAGATCTGGGGCAATCTATACCAACATTGTCTGGGCCGTCAGTCCACCACAAGGTAGGCAAAATCCACTACTGTTGATGTCGTCATTGCCATCGCGATCATGAATCCCATCGCCCTCCCAGCGACCTATGGCTGAGTCCCTAAAAATCGGAGCAGAAACGTTTCCGGCGGCGGCAGTCCTGCCCCTGCTGGTCCAACATCAAATGCTTCCCCAACTGCGGCGGGAGGTAATTATCGATCGCGCCCTTGCCGATATTGACTGCAGCGATGAGGAAAAGGTGCAGGCGTATCAAGCGTTTTGCGATCGCAACCAAATCACCGACGATGAACGCAAGCAAGCCTGGCTCGCCTACCACGCCATGGCCCCCGAGCAGTTGGACACCCTGGCCCTGCGGGAACTGAAGCTGCAAAAGTTTAAAACCCAGACCTGGGAAGGCCAAGTCAGTTCGGATTTTTTGGAACACAAACAGCGCTTCGACCGGCTGATCTATTCCCTGATTCGCACCCAGGATGTGGGCCTAGCCCAGGAGCTATTTTTTCGCATTCAAGATGACCCCGACTGCTTTTCTCAACTGGCCCAGACCTATTCGGAGGGGGTTGAGGCCGAGCGGGGTGGTCTGCTGGGACCCGTCACCCTGGATGTCCCCCATCCCAACCTGGCCAAGCTCCTCTCCATTAGCCAGCCAGGGCAGCTCCATCCCCCCGTCCGCATTGGCGATTGGGTCGTGATTGTACGGCTCGAAAAGTTCTTGCCCGCCCAGCTCGATGACAACATTCGCCAGCGCCTCTTAGAGATGCGCTTTCAAGACTGGTTGAAGGCAGAATTACAAAATAATCCCATCCAACTCACGTAACCCCCAGCAATCGCAACGACCCATGGTTAATTTGGTGCAGCGACCTACCCTAGCCGACCTTCCCCCCTTTTCGGGACTCCCAGCGGCCACCCTAGAGAGCCTCACCCAATCGAGTAAGGTGCTGCGCTATCGCATCGGCCAAACCATCGTTCGACCAAAGGGCTTGCCCCAACTGGTGGTGCTGTTAGAAGGGCAAGCCCGATTGCTGGGGATGGATCCCCGCTCGACGACCGGGGCTCCCCTCAGTCTGAGTATGCTGGGACCCGGTGCCCTGGTGGGGATTCTGGGCTTTTTGCGGGGCATCGCCTGTGAGCAAGTGATCGCCTCCACCGAAGTCGTGGGCCTTAACCTCTCGACGGTGACCCTGCAACGCTGTATGGATGAGCGCCCCAGCTTTGGCCAGGCCATTCGCGAAAAGCTCTACCTGTCCGAGGTCTTTGACCTACTGGCCACCCACATCACTGATCAAGCCTTGGATGTGGGGGATCTGCGCCCCCTTACGGAGGAAACTCACCAGCAGGGGGTGGTGCGCTTTTTGCCCTATGGCAAGGTGCCGGTGCCTGGCTTAGGAGAACGGGTCTGGTTTCTCAGTAGCGGCACCGTCCTCAATCACCCCGTTGGCAGCCGCTTAGAAGGGGTCGTGTCGGGACAAGAACTGGAGGTGATTAGTCCCCAGGGCGCAAGATTGGTGGGTTTGCCGGTGTCCTCCGCGATCGCCCGCCTCACCGAGCCCGCCCCCGCCGACAGCAATGGCCACCAGCCCACCGTTGCTGCTGATCCCACCGATGACATCCCCTACGCCGCCGAGGATGACTTTCCCGCCGAGGCAGAGGACACCCCGGTCAGGACCGATTATCCCTTTGTGAAAGGGCGCGGGCCGGTCGATAACCCCCTGGCCTGCCTGGAAATGGTCAGCAAGCAGTTTGAGATGCCCTTTCGGCGGGACGTGATCCGCAAGATTCTGGCCAATCAGCACGACCGCATCGGCGAACTGTCCCTGGCGATCACCGGCAAAGTCGGCGAATTCATGGGGCTCAAAACCCAACTGGCCAAGGTCCCCGCCAGCGCCGTACACCGGTTACCCACCCCCGCCCTGATCCAATGGCAAGAGGGGCAGGCGGTGCTCTACGAAAGCACCAGCAAGGTGCGGGTGCTGGCGGTGCCCGACCAGGGCATTATTCAGCGCAGCCCCACCGAATTTGAAGAAACCTGGGGCGCGGAAGGGGAGGTGCTCCTGGTCGAGAAAACCAAGGAAACCCCGGAGCAACGCTTTGGTCTGAGTTGGTTTTTGCCCTCCCTGCAGCGCTACCGCTGGATTTTGGCAGAGGTGCTGCTGGCCTCCTTCTTTGTGCAGCTCTTTGGTCTGGCCAATCCCCTGATGGTGCAGGTGATTATCGACCGGGTGATCGTCCAAAACAGCATCGACACCCTGCATGTGCTGGGGACCTTTTTGATCATTGTGGCGATCGCCGAAGCCGTCCTCACCGCCCTGCGCACCTATCTGTTTGTCGATACCACCAACCGCATCGACATGGCATTGGGGTCCGAGATTATCGACCACCTGTTTCGCCTGCCCCTGCGCTACTTTGACCGTCGCCCGGTCGGGGAACTATCGAGCCGGGTGAACGAGCTGGAAAATATTCGCCAATTCCTCACCGGCACGGCCCTGACCGTGGTGTTAGATGCGGTTTTTTCCGTGGTCTACATCGTCGTGATGATGATCTACAGCTGGATCCTGACCCTGGTTGCCCTGGCTACGATTCCGTTGTTTGTGCTGCTGACGGTGTTGGTCTCGCCGATTGTGCGGCGACAACTGCGGGACAAAGCCGAGAAAAATGCCGCCACCCAGTCCTACCTGGTGGAGGCCCTCTCCGGCATTCAAACTGTCAAGGCCCAAAACATCGAGCTGCGCACCCGCTGGAACTGGCAGCAGCGCTATGCCCGCTATGTCAGTGCTGGGTTTAAGACCGTAATTACCTCCACCACCGCTGGGTCCGCCAGCACCTTCTTAGAGGATGTTTGAAAAGTTATTCGGTGTCAAAATCGCTACGCGAGTCGCCGCACCATGATG
>JAQCKL010000237.1 GCA_027592485.1 Cyanobacteriota bacterium | reverse complement strand
CGGGTGCGCGATCGCGCCGCCGCCGATGTCGTTGCCGATCGCGCCACCGCCCTAGAGCGACTGCAACTGCAAGAGCAGCGACTAAAAGCCCTGCAAGCCCAACTGCAAAATCGAGAGCAGCACCTAGAACACCTGCAAACTGAACTACGCCAAGCCACCGCCGATCGCGCCACCGCCGAGGCCCAGGCCGCTCAAATTCCCCCTTTACACCAACAGCTCCAGGTCAAGACCGACCAAATCCACCAATTGCAAACCGCCACCAGTACCCTGCAAGCCCAACTGGGCGTGGCCCACAGCCGCCTCACCCAAGCCCAGGAGCAATCCGTCGCGCAGCAGGCCATGCTAGAGCAGGCCCAGCAGCAGCTCACCGACACCTTCAAAGCCCTCTCGGCAGATGCCTTACACCGCAACTCCCAGAGCTTTATGCAGTTGGCCGAGACCACCCTGGCCAAATTTCAGAGCCAGGCCCAGGGGGATTTGGGGCAGCGACAACAGGCGATCGCTTCCCTCGTGCAACCGTTGCAAGACTCCCTCACCAAGGTGGATACGCGCCTACAGGATCTCGAAACCGCCCGCACTGCGGCTTACAGCAGCCTGAGTGAGCAGGTCAAGGGGCTGGCGGTGGCCCAAACCCAACTCCAGCGGGAGACGGCCAATCTGGTTACTGCCTTGCGATCGCCCACGGTGCGGGGCCGTTGGGGCGAAATCCAGCTGCAGCGGGTGGTGGAAATGGCGGGGATGGTGGAGTACTGCGACTTTTATCAACAAAACTCGACGGACACAGACCAGGGTCGGTTGCGGCCCGACATGGTGATCAAGCTGCCCAACCAGCGCAACATCATTGTGGATGCCAAGGCCCCGCTGCAAGCCTATTTGGATGCCTTGGAGGCCCCGGATGACGGGACGCGGCGCGATCGCCTCCAGCACCATGCCCGTCAGATTCGCACCCATTTGAATCAATTGGGCAGCAAAAATTACTGGGACCAGTTCCAGCCCGCCCCCGAATTCGCAGTACTGTTTTTGCCGGGGGAAACCTTCTTTAGTGCCGCCCTAGAGCAGGACCCCAGCTTGATTGAATATGGGGTGGAGCAGCGGGTGATTTTGGCCACGCCGACGACGTTGATTGCCTTGCTGAAGGCGGTGGCCTATGGCTGGCGACAGGAGCGATTGGCGGACAATGCCCAGCAGATCAGCGAATTGGGTCGCGAGCTGTACGATCGCACCCGCACCTTAATTGGCCACTTGGGCAAGCTGCGCCGGGGGCTCGACAGCAGTGTCGATGCCTTTAACAAAACGGTGGGGTCGTTGGAGTCACGGGTGTTGGTGACGGCCCGCAAGTTTAAGGATCTGGGGGCGGCTTCGGGGGATGATTTGGAGACGGTGGAAGGGTTGGATCGGGTACCGCGTTCGTTGCTGGAAACCGCTGTGCCTTTATTGGATGATGACCTAGAAAACGGGAAATCCCCTAGCCCTTAAGCATTTTGGATATCGGCAATAGGTAGATCCCAGGGTTCTTGGAGCAAATCGCGATGAGGATATCTTTGAAAAAAGTGTACGCAACGTTAGTCCTCAAAATAATCCGAATCTAATTTGGGAACCTTGATCGCTCGATGGCTAACACCGATGCCATACTCAATCATGTATTTGGCCAGTTGAACGCCATCCACAAGGACAATTCTCTCCACCGAATCAGCAAACTCAACGGCCTGTTTTGTGTACATCGAAGTAGTGATGAATACCCCCTTTGTTGCTCGCTGACCGGCAAGGGCACCATAGAATCCCTGTATCTCAGGTCTGCCGACAGAATTCTGCCATCGCTTCGCCTGAATATAGACTTTTTCTAGGCCTAGGCGATCAAGGGAAATAATGCCATCAATGCCACTATCGCCAGATCCACCAACCCGTTTTAGCGCATCACGGCTAGTGCCATAGCCCATCGAATGCAGGAGGTCTAAAACCAGTATTTCGAAAAACTGCGGACTTGAATCAGCAATACTTTCCAGCAACTCAGTCGCTACGGATTCCTCAATTTCATTTAAGGCTAATTCAAGGCGTTCATCAGGACTAACAGACACTTCACGGCTACTGGGTTCAAGCAATGACTGCTCAGGAGTGTTATTGCTTGAACCTTCTTCAGAATCAACCTCTGGTCGAAGTCTTATGTGCCTATAGGAGTCAGCTAAATCTTCAATTGACGTAGCTGAAAGTGGTGCCGAATTGGCTTGGGCGAATTCAATTCCTTTTGTAGTGATGCGCCAATATCCCCGGCGCGGACATTCACTCAATCCAGCCCGCTTCAGGCGATCATGAGCCCAGCCTGACCGGTTTTTGTACACCGCTTGCATTCCACTGGGGAGCCGTTCCGCCCTATCTGTCTCTGAAAGCTGTAGGGCATCTGCTGCGGCATCATGAACGTCACGGGCACGAGCGCCATCGGGATGAGCAGCCAAAAAGCGAAGAATAGGCTCAATGAATTGGTCGTAGGTTGGGACCGTCATGCCCTAAATATCCTGGTGGAATTGAGTGAATCTTGCTGAAGTCACCGTATTTTCCTTAAGCTGCTGCTGCGTTCCTGTTTGCCTCAGGTTCCATTGTATTGAGCCCCAAATCGCCCCCGCCAAAATCAGCAACATGCTGACATGGACGACGATGGGGCCGATGCGTCCGGTGACGCCCTTTTGGGCATAGAGGGATTAGTCACAGGTGAAAAAGTGCGATCGCCCCGCACCTCAAACTCTAATTTGCTGCCTGCGTGCTCTAGCTTGATCTGGGTAGTGGTGCCTGCAATCCGGTTTCGCAACCATTTGATCAAGCCGGTCAGGGCAGCCAGATCAATCTTGATATCAATTAGGCTTTGCCCTGGAATCCCCTTTTCAATGAATTCCAAACTGGCTGAGCCATTCGCTGGGGAACCGGTCAAAAATTCTGCCCCCTGCTGGCTCAGTTCCTGGGCCAAAGCAGTTAACATAGCTTGCAGCTCTACGTCAGTCGCCTGGGCATCTTCTACCGACAATTGCAGCTCAAGCGGGCCGTCCATAGATAACTTTATCCACACAGCGTTGCCCAATTTTAGCCAGTTCCTCTAGGTTATAGGCCAAACCCTCAAAACCCATGACCTCGTCTCCGATTACCCCCGAAAAAATGGCTGCCTATCGGGCATCGGCTCAACAGCGAGATCAGCAAAAACGCGATCGCCTGCAAACGCGACACCACCGGGGACGAGCGATCGCGCAACAAGCCGCCGTCCTCCTTAAGCAAGACTTCCAGGTCGAGAAAGTCGTGCTGTTTGGCTCCATGATTTCGGGCGATCTCATCCATGATCACTCCGACGTGGATTTGGCCGTGTGGGGTCTCAATCCCCGCGACCTTTACACAGCCGTGGGTCGTTTGTTGGCTTTAGATCCGGATATTCCCATTGACGTAATCCCCATCGAAGACGCCCTGCCACGATTACAGGCCGCAATTGCACAAACTGGAGTTGTCTTGTGAGTCCAGATGTTGCTGTTTTGACCACCCGGATTCAGGCGGAATTGGCTGAGCTAGCCCTTGTCGTTGAGCGGGCTCAGCGCCTTTTGGCAAAAGCCATTGAGCAAAACGACGACGACTATTTTGATGGGATAGCCCTCAACCTCCATAGTTTCTATACTGGGGCAGAGCGGATTTTAGAAGATATTGCCCGCAGCATTGACGGGGCAGTGCCCACCGGGCGGGAATGGCATCGGGACTTGCTGCTCCAACTATCGGCAGAGATGGGCAGTATTCGCCCCGCCGTATTGAGTCGCGATACCCGTAATCGCTTAGATGAGTATCGGGGTTTGCGTCATGTGGTGCGCAATCTGTACGCATTTAATCTGCGTGCCTCCCGCTTGCAGGAGTTGGTTACTGATTTGCCCAAATGTTACGAGGCGTTGGGACAAGACTTGACCCAGTTTTGTGAATTCTTAGCAGCCCTAGACCCATGATCTAGGGATAGCTCCATGTTCAGATCTAGCGTCTTACCTACGATGGCGTTTCCATGGTGTCGATGACCTGCAAAAGCTCTCGCTCAAACGCCACCTGCGCCCGGTTGGTGCGTCCACCAATATAGAGCTGCCCCTCCGACTCCAGCGCCCACACCTGGGAATGGGACACATAGCTCATCAACACCCCAATCATCAGCAACCCAAACCCCAGATACACCATCGGAATCCCTGGATCCGCCTTGATTTGGAGTCCCGTACTGCCCACCAAATCCACAATCGAGAGGGTGATGCCATTCACCTCCGTAGACATCCCCTTCCGCACCGTCGAAATCAACTGGCCATCAATGCCATACACCAGCAACGTGCCCTGCAAATCCGTCGCCACCAGGGAGACCCCCTCACTCATGTCCGGCTTCGTCGGTACCCAGCCGCCCCAAATGCGGCCTTTGCCTTCAGTTTCGAGCTGGGCCATGGGCAAATCCAGCACCGGGCTGTTGTTAAAGCGTACCCGCACCCCAGCAATGCCCCAGTCCGCTTGGTAGAGGGTGACCCCGTGATAACGCAGCGGTTTGTTGACATGGATGGTGTCGCGCTTCAGCTCTGTCCCCATGGCGTCCACCACTGACAGATCCGAGTAAAACTGATCGATCGTCCCCTCAGGGGTGTAATCAATCCAAAAGCGGTTCACCTTCACCGCCCAGTCCTTCGGAATTTGAGCTGCAGCCCAGGGACCGGCGTCAAAAATATTGCGGATCTGGAAAGTCTGTCCCCCAGGGATCAGCTCCTGGGCAAAGAAGCCCGTCATTGAGCCCCAAATCGCCCCCGCCAAAATCAGCAACATGCTGGCGTGGACGACGATGGGGCCGATGCGTCCGGTGACGCCCTTTTGAGCATAGAGGGATTGATCACGGGTAAAGGTGCGATAGCCCCGCTGCCCGAGAGTGGATTCCACCTGGGCTAACGAGCCCTGCCCCAAGGCGCTGCTCAGCGCTAGCTTGGTGAACTGTCGGGGTTGGGTATAAAAGTTCCAGGGACGAGAAAACCACCGCAGGGCCGTGATCTGACGGGTAAAGGTGCAGGCGGTCAGGCTGGCCCCAAACAGGATCAGGATCGAGAGAAACCACCAGGTCCGGTAGACATGGTCTAACCCCAGGGTGAGCAATACCTTCCAACTGAGAAACCCAAAGAGGGCGGGATCCTCCGGATAGTTCGCCTGATAAAAGGCCAGGGATTCCCCCTGTTCCACAACGGTGCCGCTGGTGCTGAAGACCGCAATCAGCAATAAGAGGGCGATCGCCAATCTCAAATCAGCCAATAGGGGCAACAAATCCCGCTTGAAGTAGCGCTGTATGCCTTTCCAAAAATTGCTCATCATCACCGTATCGCTTGGGGCGGCTTAGGATCACCCGGTATGAATGGTCTAGAAGGCTCAAATTCTCGATGTAGATGGCAGGTCAAACCAATTGGCCCGGCAAGAACCGAATCAGCAAGGAGAAGACCCCAAACCCGATCAACAGCACCCCACTGGTGGGGGTAATCCATCCTGACCAGCGCCGCAGCTCTAGAAATCGCTTAATCGTGGCCGTAAAGCTGCCCGCCAAGACCAGTGGGAACACATAGCCGACGGTGTAGGCCAACAAGAGGGCCGCCCCCAACCAGGGATCTTCATTGGCGGCGATCCAGGCCAGCAGCGTGGCCAAAACCGGGGTACTGCAAGGGGAGGCCACGACCCCAAAGGTCAAACCCAGCAGATAGCTTTTCACCACCACGGGCATGTCCCGGTTGAGGAACTCAATATTGCCCACGCTAGGCAGCGGGATGGGCAATGCTTCCAGCAGGTTAAGCCCCATCAAAATGGCTAATACGCTGACCACAATCGGCAAACCCACCCCCACTTGGCCATAGATACGCCCAAGGGTCCCGGCCAATAACCCCAAAATCGCCAGGGTGGTGGCCAATCCCAAGGCGAAGCCGGTGGATTGAAACAGGGCTTGGCGCTGGCCATTGGCGTCATAGCCCCCCATGTAGCCCACCATGATCGGCAGCATCGACAACATGCAGGGGGTGAGGCTGGTCAACAACCCCGCCAAGCAAACAATGGTCAGGGTCAGGGGCGAGATATGGGTGAGCTGTGCAGCCACCAACTGGTTGGCCTGCTGGCTCAGTTCGTAAAGACCGGTTTGTATGCCCTCAACCATGGCCTGCGATCGCCCATTACTATCAATCGTTTCTAATTGTATCGGGCCGTCTCAGATTTCCGCTGCCGGTGCCGCTGCCATCGCCAACCTAGGCACCTCACAGCCACCTCAAAAGCACCTGATTTCCCTAAGAAGCTTTTTAAAAAGGGGATAGGCCGGGATTAGGTGCGACTGTAGGCAGTCAGCAATCAGACTGGATCTCTGATGTTGCCGTTGCTCGCTCTGGATAATCACTGTAGCCGCATCAACGGTGAAAGGCTTTTCAAACAGCCTCTAAACCGGTTGATGGCGTTTAGCGTTCAAATTGATCACATCCGACTCACGACTCTCCCTTGCCACCCGCACCAGCAGCGCCGCAATCACCAGACTGGAAATCATAGAGCTACCCCCATAACTAAATAGAGGGAAGGGCAATCCCGTTGTCGGCATGACGCCAACCGCCACGGCAATATTCAAAAAAGCTTGTCCCACCAGTAAAACGATGGCACCCGTCGCCACCAAGCGATGCAAGGTTTTAGTTGCCTTCAGGGCGACTTGCATCCCCAAGGTGGCATAGGTACATAAAAACCCTAGCAGCACCAGACTGCCAATAAACCCAAACTCCTCGGCGTACACCGCGAAGATGAAATCAGTGTACTGAATCGGCAAATAAAACAGCTTCTGTTGGGAGAATCCAAACCCAGAGCCCCAGAATCCACCCGATGCGATCGCCAGCAAACTTTGGATCAGCTGATATCCATTCCCCATCGGGTCCGCCCAAGGGTCCAGAAAAGCCGTAATCCGCTCCCGCTGATACGCATTCATACTCAGGCTAAAACCTGCGACAAAAAGTCCACCCAGGGCCGTAGAGACCAAGATCCGGTAAGGCCAGCCCGCCGCCAACAAACCAAGAGCCAGAGT
>JAQCKL010000236.1 GCA_027592485.1 Cyanobacteriota bacterium | reverse complement strand
ATGCAGATGTTCCATCAACCACGATCCTAGCTATTAAGCCTGGATAGACCCTGGGACACTTACCCCTTTCCGTACATCACATATATCGCTAAACGTTCCTGCGTTCCACCCCTCCGGAATCCAGCCAAGGTCGTCGTTGAAGGTGAAGCGATCGCAAAACTGCTTTTGAATCGCTTCAGGGAGTGGCTTGCGTCGATCGCCCAGGGCTTTACGGGCAGCGGCGCGGGCTTGGAAGGGTTCGGGGATGGGGTTCCCGGCGGCTAGGGCATTGTCGATCACCGGGTCGAAATCCACAAACCAACTCTTGAAAAGCGCTTGGGCCATGGCCTCTAGGGTTTCGTTCATCTGGCGGTTGAGTTCGATTTTGTCGTCTAGGGAGCCGAGGATGTGGGCGATCGCTTTTTGTTCTTCGAGCAGTGGCGCAGAAAATGAAATGGACTCAAATAACGATTTTTTGACGATTGGGGTTCTAGTGGCTGTAGCACCTAGCTGAAATATCTGTTCCCTTTTTGATTTAAGTACGTAGTAAAGAAAATAAAGATCTACTTTCGACTCGTCAACAACTACGGAATTAATTTGCTGATTGCTGACTGAGAGTTGACGAACAATTGCTGACTTGCCCATTTGCCAGCCGATACACGAGACGACTATGCCTCGATCAATTAGAATTTTCTTGACTGTACCTACGCCCGATGGCGAAAGAGTTCTTGCAGTCTGAGTTATGTACTTTTGCCCGTTCATGTCTCCTGGGGTGACAAAAAGCGTATCGCCACCGAAGTACTTATCCAAGGTGCCGGGAGGAGTTTTTCCTGTAATAACCCGTCCTACATCGCGAATTTGGTAAGTATGCCACTCACTTCCCATACCCTAACCCCTCCAAATTCTCCCTAATCACCGCATCCAACCGCTCCGACTCCGCCATTTGCCCATACAGCGTCTGGGTCAGTTCTAACCGCTTATCCCCAAGCAGAAGCTTCGCCTTAATCACTCATCACCCCTAATTGACTGAACCACAATTTCTGAAACTCGAAACATCGGTTTTTGTGGTTTTTCCGCCGAGATAAATTCGTCCACACCACTCATAATTGCCATTGCTAAATGAACCGCATCCATTGCCGCAATCCCATATTGCCGAGCTAAGTCTTCCGCCCGACAGAGCGATTCGGTACTCCATGCAATAACCTCAACAGCATCAAAAATCTCCTGATAAAACGCTGCCTCCCGTTCTTGTTTGTGATAAATCGTCTTGGGCATCACCTCCAGCCAGACGGCACGGCTCACAACAATATTGCGTTGCGGGTCATCGAGGATCTTCAACGCCCGGATACCCAGTTCACCATCGCCCCGCCAAGCCGCGATCAGTAGATTGGCATCAACATAAGTACGCTTACTCATCCATTACTCCGCCGCGTCGTTGATCCATTTCTGCATCCAACTCATCGCCATTCAACAGTTTCCCGCCACTGGCAATATATTGGTTTCTAAGAGCCAGCAAGCGGCCTCCTAGAGGCGTGCGCGGCTGAAAATCGCCATTGGTTTCATCCTCCTCAATGGTTTCAATAATGATGCGGATGCGACTATTCACCGGCAACTCTTCCGGCAAGCGGAATAGGTGATCTGCCATCACCGTCGTTTCAATCGACATACTCTGCATTGCAGTGACTCCATACTTTGGTGTTTTCTTTAAATAGTAAGTGATAGAAAATGACTCCAGCTCAATTTGGCACACAGTGTCTGCAAAATCTAAAAATCGGGAAAAACTTCAGCAAAACGAATCATGTGTCGTAAATTCTTTGCAAAAAAGCCATTGCCATAATCATTTGACAATTGTCTCTACGCTGTCGAGACAATGCTTACTCCCCATAACCCAACCCCTCCAAATTCTGCTTAATCACCCCATCCAACCGCTCCGACTCCGCCATTTGCCGATACAGCGTCTGGGTCAGCTCCGTCATCTTCTGCTCAAACGGCACCCCATCATCCTCCAGTGCCGCCGCCCCCACATACCGCCCCGGCGTCAGCACATAGTCATTCGCTCTAATCTCCGCCAACGTCGCCGCCTTGCAGAACCCCGGCTGGTCTTCGTAGGCCCCATCCTTCGCCTCCCCCCGCCACGCATGGTAAGTACGGGCGATGGTGGCAATATCCGCCACCGTCAGTTCCTTGTGGGTGCGATCGACCATGCTGCCCATGTTGCGGGCATCGATGAATAGGGTTTCGCCTGTGCGATCGCGGTAATTCAGCCCCTCACCCCCAGCCCCTCTCCCCGAGGGCGAGGGGAGTCCGGAAGCCCTCTCCCTCAGGGAGAGGGTTTGGGTGAGGGTCCGCGCCTTTTTGTTCTTGGTCAAAAACCACAGACACACCGGAATCTGAGTCGTATAAAAAAGCTGACCCGGTAAGGCGATCATGCAATCGACGCGATCGTTCTCGATCAGCTTCTGGCGGATCTCCCCCTCCCCCTTCGTGTTCGTACTCATCGAGCCATTGGCCAACACAAACCCCGCCACCCCATTCTGCGAAAGCTTGCTGACCATGTGCAAAATCCAGGCATAGTTGGCATTGCCCGTAGGCGGCGTCTCATACCCCGCCCAGCGCGGGTCGTTGGTGAGTTCATCATCCGCCCGCCATTGCTTCAGATTAAACGGCGGATTCGCCATGATGAAATCCGCCTTCAGATCCGGATGCTGATCCTTAAAAAAGGTATCCGCCGGCACCTCCCCCAGATTGCCCGCAATCCCCCGAATCGCCAGATTCATCTTCGCCAGCTTGTAGGTCGTGCCCGTCTGCTCCTGACCGTAAATCGAAATATCCTTCTGGTTGCCGTGATGGCTCTGCACAAACTTAACCGACTGCACAAACATCCCGCCCGAACCACAGCAGGGGTCGTAGATCTTGCCCCGGTAGGGTTCAATCATCTCCGCGATCAGATTCACCACACACTTCGGCGTATAGAACTCACCGCCCCCCTTGCCCTCCGTCGCCGCGAACTTGCCGAGAAAATATTCGTAGACCCGGCCCACCACATCCTCTTCCTTGTCCGCCACCGTATCGATATCGCTGATGGAATCGATCAGCGAGGCCAGCTTCGCCGTATCCAGCCCCAACCGCGAAAAATAGTTGTCCGGCAACGCCCCCCGCAGGGCCTTGTTCGTCTTTTCCACCGTATGCAGGGCCGTATCAATGCGTAGGGCGATGTCATCCTGCTTCGACTGCGCCTGAATGCTAGACCAGCGGGCCGCCTCCGGTAGGTAGAAGACATTGTCCTTGGCGTAGAACTCGACCATTTCTAGGTAGTCGCCCATGCCCTCGTCCGTGAGCTTCTGGCGCTGAACCTCGAATTTATCGCTGACGAATTTCAGGAAGATCAGACTGAGGACCACATGCTTATACTCAGACGATTCCACCGTGCCCCGCAGCTTGTCGGCGGTGTCCCAGAGATTTTGCTCAAAGGATTTTTGGGCCTTCTTCGTTGCGCTTGATGCTGACTGTTTTGCCATTGACCTTATCTCTGTCGATTTTTGTGCTGGGTGGGCTGCTCAAAAATGGGATTCTCGTTAGGTATAGCAGTCGCCAGTCCGGTTAGGACAAGACTGCGAGTCACTTTGCTTTTGCCCTAGGAATCCGAGCGATCCTCGGTGTCCTAAGCAAAGTAGTGCTATATCAGACCCCAAATAACCTGCGTATGAGTTACGGAAACCTGACTGAACTATCCCCTCCATGGGAGGGGTGGCCGTAGGCCGGGGTGGGTCACCCCCTTAGCAACGAACCGGAAACCCACCCCGAACCCCTCCCGAGGGGAAAATACGGGCTAAGCGGTGTAACCCGTACTAACGTTAAATACGTTTACCCATAAACCCTACAGCTCCGCCTCCATCCCATCCCATCACCCCTAAGCCATGGCTACCGTTGAAATTACCGCTGCTACCCCCGCTGACGTGCCGGTTTTGTTTGAATTAGTGCTGGCCTTAGCCGCCTACGAAAAGCTCTCCCACGAGGTCACCGGCACCCCCGAGGCCCTCGCCGAGAGTTTGTTTGGGGAGCGTCCCTATGCCGAAGCCTTGGTGGCAAAGGCGGATGGAAAAGGGGTCGGGTTTGCCCTGTTCTTCCATAACTTCTCGACCTTTTTGATGCAGCCCGGCATCTACCTAGAAGATTTATTTGTGTTGCCAGAATACCGGGGGCTGGGCATCGGCAAAGCCCTGTTGCAGCGATTGGCCCAGCTCGCAGTAGAACGCAACTGCGGACGGCTGGAATGGATGGTCCTGGATTGGAATGATCCGGCGATTCAGTTTTATGAACGGATGGGGGCGAAGATCAAGGCCGAGTGGCAGTTATGTCGCGTCACCGGCGAGGCTTTGCATCACTTAGGAATGAGGATTTAATCACTCCGCCATTCCTGCTCCCTCTCCCTTTCTTGTAGCTTGCTTCTCGCAGAGTATGCCCTTCGGGCTATAGATTGGGAGAGGGCCATGCCGGATCTTATTTAGTTCTTGTTCCTAAGCAAAGGGGCCAGCGCTATAGATGCCAGTGTTGTTCGATTTTAGGCATGAACCATTCGCCATGAATCACAAGGGATACATCGAAGCCAACTTTGACAACCTTGAAGCCCTGTTAACCGCAGTGATCAGGCAGTTAGACAGCCCGAAAACGCGCTTGGCACTGTGGCTAATCGAAGCCTTTGATTTCTCTCCAGTTGAATCGATCCCAATCGGTAGAGAATCGCCGCTGGTCAACAGCAATAGTCAGCTGGCTGGGTTTGGTCAACTCTTTAACTTCAGTGCGGTCAACCCAGAACAACTGAGCATCATGCTGACCGCCGAGGACCACTTGGCCTGCGAAATCATGCACCTGGAAATTGAGGCCCAGGGCTCAGTCCAATTTGCCGCCTACGATAATTTTGGGTATGTCTCTTTTGGCGATGGGATCTCCTTGCATTGGCTGCAAACCCTCAAGGCCCAGGGCATCATTGCCGACTATCAGCTATCCGGCTAATGCCTGCCCCCTCCCTTGCTAGCGGGCCACCTCATCCATATACCGTCCCCACACCGCCGCCGCCTGACCACTGCCGCCGCCCGTGGTCGTATTGTCGTCATTGCCCAACCACACCCCCGTCACCAGATTGCTGCGGGGCACATAGCCCACAAACCAGAGGTCACGGTTGTCATTGGTGGTGCCGGTTTTGCCCGCTTCCCCCAACCCCAGAAAGGCGGTGCGCCCGGTGCCACTCTGGATGACCCCCTGGAGTAACCCCGTCATTTGGCTGGCAATCTGAGGCGTCAACACCTGCTTCTGGGTGTTGCCGGTTTGGCCAAACTCGTACATTACCCGGCAACTATTGGCATCGTTGGGGTCGGTGCAGTCACTGCTATCCAGCACCCGCTTCACCCCGTGGGGAGGGTTCCAAATGCCGTTATTGGCGATCGCCCCAAACGCCCCGGTCAATTCTAGGGGGGTCACCTCACTTTCCCCCAACACCAAACCAGGGGTGAGCCGCAGTTCCGAAGTGATGCCCAAGCGACGGGCCATGGAAACCACCTGATCCAGACCGACCTGCTCAGCAATCCGTAGCGCCACCACATTTTCCGACTGGGCCATGCCCGCATACATATCCACCGGAGCCCCACCGGAGCGACAGCCCTCAAAGGTCTGCCCCTGCCAGGTGAAATCAGTGCAGGCAAAGGACTGGCCAGGGGAGATGCCCTGTTCGAGGGCGGCGGCATAGGCAAAGACCTTAAATGTGGATCCCGGTTGCCGCAGGGCCTGGGTGGCCCGATTGAACTGGCTGGCCTGGTAATCGACCCCGCCCACCAGGGCACGAATTTCCCCCGTGGTGCTATCGAGGCTGACCACGGCCCCCTCGCTATAGCCCAGGGATTGACCACTGGCGACAATATCCTGCTGCAGGGTGCGTTCCGCTGCGGTCTGCATATCCAGGTCGAGGCTGGCTTCCACAATAAAGTTGCCTTCCCGAGCCAACTCGGTGCCCAGGATCGTTTCCAGCTCGTCAAAAACGTAGCTATAGAAGTAGGGGGCGCGAATGCTTTGCAGCTCTTGCTGAGCCTTGGGGCTAATCTCAATGCGCGATCGCCGCGCCCGCCGTCCCTCTTCGGCACTGACCATACCCATGGCTACCATTCTTTCGAGGACGCGATCGCGGTAGGCCACCGCATCCTCGTAGCTCTGCACCGGGTTAAAGGCATTGGGGGCGGGCAAAATGCCCACCAAAGTGGCCGCTTCCGACAGGGTTAGATCCGCCGCTGACTTCCCAAAATAAAACTGGGACGCATCTTCAAACCCGTAGAGGTTGCCCCCTAGATAGACCCGGTTGAGATAAAACAGCAGCAGGTCATCTTTGCTGTAAAAGCTCTCTAACTTCAGGGCCACGATCGCCTCACGCACCTTGCGCCCCGCCGAGTCATCGGTGCCCACATAGTCCCGGTACACGCTGCGGGCCAACTGCTGGGTGAGGGAGCTGCCCCCTTCCCGAATTTCACCGCCGCGAATATTGGTAAACAAGGCGCGGGCAATGCCGAGGGGATCGATGCCCAGGTGCCAGTAATAGCGAGAGTCCTCCGAGGCCACCACCGCCTTCGGCAAAAAAGGAGAATACTCCGAGAGCCGCTTTTTCTCCTGGTGGGCTTGGGTGGGTTCGGGCCGCAGGGGAATGGCCTGCCCCCCCTCTTCGGCATAAATGATCACCGGTCCCTGCACCGACTCGGGTAAGGGCCGCATCGGGATTTTGGGCCATTGCAGCCCCACAATCCACAGCCCCACCAGGGCCGTCACCCCGCTAAACCCATAGAGGCCGTAACGGGTGCTGCGGACATACCAGGGGGGCGGGTTGATAAACCGCACCGTCACCGCATCGGCGAGGTCGGCGGGTCCGAGGGTGAGGGTATCCCCATGCTGCAAAATCCAGTAATTGAGGCGCTTTTTACCCCGATAGAGGCCGTTGGTGGAGTTCTTGTCCTTGAGGATGAAGGGCTGGCCGGGGCGGTTGGGGTCGCGGGTGAGGGAGGCGTGGATTTGGCTGACGATGGGGCTACTCACCACGATGTCGCTGGTGTCAGAGCTGCGGCCCAAAATGTAGCGATCGCC
>JAQCKL010000235.1 GCA_027592485.1 Cyanobacteriota bacterium | reverse complement strand
AGATGGGAAATGCTTCTAGCTTATGTCTTAATGCAATTGGCGACTGCTATAACCCGCTTGACGCCTTGCCCTCAAAAGATATGGCCCCTTACCCAGCCCTGTTTGCAATCGGTACTATGGGTGCTTGTTTCAGAAGAGCTGGTATGCATAGATAATTTCGGATTGGACTTAATAGAGATTTAAGCCTTTTAAAAAAAATCCTGCTGCATACCCTTTTTAGAATTTGTTAGACTCTTCGGTGATTGGTGATTTTCACCGGAAATCATTGGTTTCTGTGCCCAGGACAAGCTGTGTTCGAAGAATTACTGCCCCCTCTAAATAGCCACAACCTGCCCTATCCCGACACATTGCACCCCATCGTGGTGCACTTCGTGATTGCCATGGTGCTGTTTGCCATTGTGTGCGACGGGATTGGGTACTTCACCAAAAATGCTCGCCTATACGAGGTGGGCTGGTGGAATCTGGTGTTTGCAACCCTCTCTATTTTCGTCGCGATTATTTTTGGTCAAATTGAGGCTGGTCTAGCTACCCCCTATGCCGCTGCCGCTGGGGATCTGAACCTGCACACGCTGATGGGTTGGTCTTTATCGGCCCTACTGGCGGCGATTACCGGCTGGCGCTACATCATTCGGCTCCGCAGCCCCGAGTCGCTGCCCATGGCTTATCTGAGCCTGAATGGGTTGCTGACGGTGATTGTCCTGTTCCAGGTTTACCTGGGAGACAAGCTGGTGTGGGTCTACGGTTTGCACACCGAGGCGGTGGTGGAAGCGGGACGGGCGGGGCTATTGCAATGATCTCAAGTTTGTTTTTACCGCTGCCGTTGCTGGAACTGGGGGCAAACGGGTTGCCCTACAGTTTGCCGATTCACCCCAACTTGGTACACCTCACCCTAGGGCTGTTTATTGCGGCGATCGCCTTCGACATCGTCGCCGCCCTCTACCCGCTGGAAAAGCCAATCTTTAAATTTTTGGCTATCCCCGTCACCAGTTCTGACCTCTATGACGTGGGTTGGTTCAATATGGTCGCCGCCGCCGTGATTACCTTCTTTACCGTGGCGGCAGGCTTCTACGAAATCCTGCTGGCGGAGCCTCCTCTGGACATGATCAGTCCCTGGGGCTTGGGGGCCATGGATACGATGATCTGGCATGGAGTCGGCGGCGTAGTGCTGCTGGGCTTAATCGTAGGAATGACTATCTGGCGAGGCTTCCAGCGCTATCTGTGGCGGGAAGATCGAGCCCGACAGGTGCAGTGGAGCTACCTGTTGGCGGGGCTTGGCATCTTTGTGCTGATGTTTGCCCACGGCACATTGGGCGCTCACCTGGCCGCTGACTTTGGGGTCCACATCACCGCCGATCGCCTGATTCGAGCTGGCATCAATCCGAATGGGCAGTTGAATGTGCTGATCAAGACTGTACTGTTCTCAACCGGCGGAGTATGGCTGTGATGAACCGACGCACGATTGGGGTTTTGGTCGGGCTGGCGATCGCCGATCTCTTGGCCAGCCTCTGGATTGGCCAGCAAGCCTATACCTGGATGCCCCCCCAAGCTTCCGCCGAGTCGGTGCTGGTAGATAACCTCTTTAGCTTTATGACCACCCTGGGCAGCTTCATATTTTTGGGGGTGATGGGGACGCTGCTGTATGCCATCCTGTTTCAGCGGGCCGCTAAATATGACGCCAGCGATGGCCCCAACATTGAAGGCAACGTCAAGCTGGAGGTGGTCTGGACAACGATCCCCATTCTGTTAGTGATCTGGATTGCCACCGTTAGCTATCAGACCTACGACCGCATGAGCATTCTGGGGCCGATGGAGCCCCTGCCCATGGGGATGGCGACCGCCGAGGCCGCTCCCACAGACAGGGCTGCATCTGTGACTTCTCCTCCGATCCAAGTTTTCGCCCGCCAATGGGCCTGGGAGTTTCACTATCCCGAGGCGGGGGTCCGCAGCACTGAGCTGCATCTGCCAGTGAATCAGCGCGCTCAGTTGGTGCTCTCCTCTGAGGATGTGCTGCACGGCTTCTTTGTGCCTGCCTTTCGGGTGAAGCAAGACGTGGTCCCCGGTCGAGAAATCAACTTCGAGTTCACCCCCATCCGTGAGGGGCGCTATCGCCTGCGGGACTCGGAATACAGCGGCACCTATTTCGCCGCTAACCAAACCAACGTGGTGGTGGAATCCTCTGAGGACTATCAGGATTGGTTAGCAATGGCGGCGGCGCGATCGCCCTTCCCCGCTGAAAATGTAGCCTTTGAGGCCTTTAATCAAACCGACGCCAGCGCCATTGGGTTGGGTTGGAAAACCGTGGAGCCCGCCCCTGCCCCCCTAGTTAATTTCGCCAGCTCCGAGGAGGATACCTATGAGTAATGCCACTTTGGAAGCCGTTTCCCCCAGCCTGCAACCCCAACCGGGAGCCCCCGATAACTGGCGGCGCTTCTTTAGCTTCAGCACCGATCACAAGGTGATTGGCATCCAATACATCGTCACCGCCTTTATCTTCTTCCTCTTTGGGGGGCTGCTGGCCATGGTGATGCGGGGGGAGCTGATTACCCCCGAGGCGGATCTGGTGGATCGCACCGTATATAACGGCCTGTTCACCATGCACGGCACGATCATGCTGTTCATGTGGACCTTCCCCATGCTCAATGGCCTGGCCAACTACCTGGTGCCGCTGCAGATTGGGGCGCGGGACATGGCCTTTCCCCGGTTGAACGCCGCTGCCTTTTGGATGGTGCCGGTGTTTGGGGTGATTCTCACCTTGAGCTTTTTTGTGCCCGGTGGCCCGTCTCAGTCCGGCTGGTGGGCTTACCCACCGGTGAGTTTGCAGAACCCCACCGGCAATTTGATCAACGGTCAATCCCTCTGGCTGCTGGCGGTGGCCCTATCCGGCGTGTCCTCGATCATGGGGGCGGTGAATATTGTCACCACCATTTTTCGGATGCGGGCACCGGGCATGGGCTGGTTTAAAATGCCCGCCTTTTGCTGGACGGTGCTGTCGGCCCAAATGATTCAGTTGGTGGGTCTACCGGCCTTGACTGCCGGGGCGGTGACGCTGTTGCTGGATCTCACCGTCGGCACCAGTTTCTTTAACCCGGAGCTGGGGGGCGATCCGGTCCTGTATCAGCACTTTTTCTGGTTCTACTCCCATCCGGCGGTGTATGTGATCATCCTGCCGATCTTTGGGGTGTTCTCAGAGATATTTCCGGTCTATGCCCGCAAACCGCTGTTTGGCTACAGGGTGGTGGCGGTCTCGTCCCTAATCATTACCGGCTTGAGCCTGATCGTCTGGGTTCACCACATGTTTGCCAGCGGCACTCCCGGCTGGATGCGGATGCTGTTCATGTTCACCACCATGGCGATTTCGGTGCCCACGGGCATCAAGGTATTTGCCTGGGTGGCGACGATTTGGGGGGGCAAGCTGCGGCTGAACACCGCCATGTTGTTTGCCCTAGGCGGGCTATCGACCTTCTTGTTTGCAGGCATTACCGGCATTATGCTGGCCTCTGCCCCCTTTGATATCCATGTGAACAACACCTATTTTGTGGTGGGTCACTTTCACTATGTGATTAACGGGGCGGTGGTGATGGGCTTCTACGCCGCCATTTATCACTGGTTCCCAAAAATGACCGGGCGGATGTATTACGAAGGCTTGGGAAAACTCCACTGTGCCCTCACCTTTATCGGCATCAACCTGATCTTTTTGCCGATGCATCCCCTGGGTTTAATGGGCATGCCGCGCCGGGTGGCCTCCTATGACCCGGAGTTTGCCTTTTGGAATGTGTTGGCCAGTTTGGGTGGATTTTTGCTGGGGGTTTCGACCCTGCCCTTTATCTTGAATATGCTCAGTTCCTGGGCCCAGGGCAAGCAGGCCCCAGACAATCCTTGGCGGGCGATCGGACTGGAATGGCTGGTGTCCTCGCCGCCCCCCCACGAGAACTTTGAGCAGCTTCCCATCGTGGTGTCGGCCCCCTACGGCTACGGCAGCGATGAACCGTTAGTGGCCAATGATCCCGCCCATAAGCCAACCCATGATCTAACAGAAGGAGTTAGCCCGTGAGCACAGCTAATCTTGATTCCACTGTTGATGCGGACTTGCAGGCTCAGATGGCCCATGGGGCCGAGCACGAAGAAGAAGATCACCGCCTATTTGGCTTCATTGTCTTTCTGCTGTCGGAAAGCGTGATTTTCCTGAGCTTTTTTGTGGGCTACATCGTTTATAAAACCAACGCCACCGACTGGCTGCCAGCGGGGGTTGAGGGCTTGGAGGTGCGGGAGCCCTTCATCAACACGGTGGTGCTGGTGTCTAGCAGCTTTGTGATTTACTTCGCCGAGCGCTTCCTCCATAAGGAAAATCTCTGGGGTTTCCGCACCTTTTGGTTCTTGACCATGGCCATGGGCAGCTTCTTTCTCTATGGTCAGGCGGTGGAGTGGCTGGGGCTACCGTTTGGCTTTAGGGACGGTCTGTTTGGCGGCACCTTTTATCTGCTGACGGGCTTCCACGGGCTACATGTGCTGACCGGGGTTCTGCTTCAGGGGATTATGTTGGGGCGATCGTTTTTGCCGAATAACTATGCCGGGGGCGAGTTTGGGGTTGTATCCACGTCGTTGTTTTGGCATTTTGTGGACGTGATCTGGATTGTGTTGTTTATCTTGATCTACGTGTGGCAGTGATGAGCGATCTTATCTTTGATGAATACTCATTAGCCCTTGACAACCTTGCAGTTACTTTAGAATCTTCTTACGAAAGGATGAAGTGTATATCTTTGTCCTGTGAAACTTATGATTATTCAAAGGTTCTCGTCAACCGGCTGCGTGCTTTCTACTGTGCCCAAGACAGAATCAAGAAAATTCTCGGCAAACACCAAATACAAAATGGTGCAGACTTTTTCGTGGAAGTAGTTCTATTTGTATTGAAGGTATTCATTGAAACTGAAAAATTAAATATTAAAGTCGCCTCAGAACAGAAGCTTCAGAAGAAGCGGGGTTCGATAAAACCAGATATTAGTATTTGGAGAAATGACACTCTGCTTGCAATTGTTGAGTGCAAGACTCAGCTAGGCTGGATGCGTAATCACTGGCCAATTCATTTCAGAGAAAGAGAAGAACGGCTAAAAGAGATTTATCCAGAATCTGAGCTATTCGTGCTCGTTATGACAAGTTGTAATTGGTCAGGTTTTGGTAGGCAGGCTGACAATCCTGAAGTAAACCAGAAATTCTTTTGCTTGTTGAAAGAAACCTGGCCAACATTTATTCCACATGAAGCTGAACTTCCAGCTATGGAATCCCCTATTGAAAATTTATTGATGCAAGTCAGAAGAATTGCGCTTCGAAGGGAATCAGCATGATTATTGACGACCAACACTACGACATCATCATTGTGGGCAGCGGCGCTGGGGGCGGCACCTTGGCCCAAAAGCTGGCCCCCTCCGGCAAGCGGATCTTGATTTTGGAGCGGGGGGCAAGGATGTCCCTGGCGGATCAAAATCGGGCCGATGTGGATGTCTTTAAAAAAGAGCGCTACCATGCCCCCGAACAATGGTACGACCAGGCGGGAGAACCCTTTTCGCCCCAAACCAACTACGCCGTGGGGGGCAACACCAAAATCTACGACGCGGTGCTGATGCGGATGCGCGATCGCGACTTTACCGCCGTCCCCCACCAAGAGGGCATCGCCCCCGAGTGGCCGATCAAGTACACCGACTTAGAGCCCTACTACACCGCCGCCGAGCAGCTCTACCAAGTTCACGGAGACGCTCAAGACGATCCGACAGAACCGGCCCACAGCGACAACTATCCCTATGGCGCGGTGGATCATGAGCCGCTGATGGAACCCATCGTGGCGGCGATCGCCGCCCAAGATCTGCACCCCACCAACTTGCCGGTCAGCCTCACCCGCCAAGCCGATGACCCCACCGGCGATGCCGAAGTCTTTGGCATTGACGCGGCCCTGAAGTCCGACAATGTCACCCTCAAAACTGGAGCCAAGGTGGTTAGCCTCCACACCAACCCAGCCGGTACTGAAATCAAAATGGTGCAGGCGGAAATTGGCGACCAAGCCTTTTTGTTTAAGGCCGACATTGTGGTGTTGGCCTGCGGCGCGGTGAATTCAGCGGCGCTGATGCTGAATTCCGCCAATGAAAAGCACCCCAACGGCTTGGCCAACGGCTCAGACCAGGTGGGCCGCAACTTGATGAAGCTGCAAATGACGGTGATGGTTCAGCGGTTTACCTCTGAGAACTCAGCCAAGTTTCCCCGCAGTGTCAGCATCAATGATTTTTATTGGGGCGATCGCGACTACAAGTTCCCCATGGGGCACATCGAAAATACCGGCGGATTGCTGCAAGATGTGGTGTTTGCGGAGTCGCCGCCGCTGCTATCGGTGCTGGCCCAAATCATGCCCGGCTCCCGCTTGCAGCATCTGGCCACCCACTCGGTGGGCTGGTGGGCACAAACGGGGGTGCTGCCGGACCCTAAGAACCGGGTGTATTGGCGCAAGGGCAAACTCCGCTATGAGTTTGAACCCAATAATTTTGAAGCCCACGATCGCCTGGTCTACCGATGGCTTGAGGTTTTGAAGTCCATCGAAAAGGGCATTAAAGATGCCCAGAGCAATACGATGTTTCCCCGAGGGGAAGCGCCCTTATCGGTGGTGGGCTATCAGTGCGGGACCTGCCGGATGGGGACTGACCTAGCCACATCGGTTCTGGATGAGCACTGCCGCACCCACGCCATTGACAATCTCTATGTGGTGGACAGCAGCTTTTTCCCGTCTTGCCCCAGCGTGAGCCCTGCTTTGACGGTGATGGCGAATGCTTTGCGGGTGGGGGACCATTTGCTGAGTCGCTTCTAAAGGTGAAGTTCATCGGATTCCCCTAGTCTTCGGTGGACAAGAGCGGTTGAATATTCTGAAGCAGCTCTGGGATGCTGGTTTGGATAATTTGCCACACCCGGCGGCTGTTAACTTGGCGATAATCGTGAACAGACTTATCCCGCATTCCGGCAATTTGCTTCCAGGGAATCTGGGGATGTTGGGCACGTAATTCAGGGTAAGTGTCCCAGGGTCTATCCAGGCTTAATAGCTAGGATCGTGGTTGATGGAACATCTGCATCCA
>JAQCKL010000234.1 GCA_027592485.1 Cyanobacteriota bacterium | reverse complement strand
GACGATATCTACACCTGACTCACCCATCAGGTCAAATACCCCAGCGCTGCCACTGATATAGAGAAAGGCGTAGGTGCCGATATTGTCGGCCAACTTACTCAGGAGTTGGTGCAGCAGGGCGGGCTCTGAGAAAGCCATGCCCTTGATGTTGGCGTAGGTCTTGGAGGTCTTGCCTTCTACGGCGTAGGCCGCCAGGGTCCAAGGGGAACCGACGAAGCCTAGTACCGCAGCTTCGTTATTCACCTCGCTACGGAGGGTTTGCAAGATGGTGCGGATATAGGGAAGGGCGGTTTCGGGATCTAACTCATGGACCGCATCCACCTGGGCTTGGGAGCGAATCGGCGGATCAATGATCGGCCCCTGGCTCTCCACAATGTCGAAGGGGATCCCCATGCCAGTGAGGGGGGTCAAAATGTCGGAGAACATGATCACCCCATCGGGGCGAAAAGCCCGCCAAGGTTGGAGGGAGATCTCAATGGCCAGATCAGGATTCTCGGAGCGATCGCGGAAAGACGGGTATTTTTCACGCAAGTCCCGATAGACCTTCATGTATCGACCCGCTTGGCGCATCATCCAAACGGGGGGCCGATCCAGGGTCTCTCCCCGAGTTGCCCTGAGCAAATAAGGCACCTGATCCTGTACGGTCATTAGAAACTTCACCAATGTTAAATAAACGCTGTAGAGCGTATTCGCTAGATTAACATTCTGTGAATCCCTTCCTAGATAAGGGCCTGGGGCCATGGCAAGATTACCAGGCAGGAGTCACGACACTTCACCGTAGAATGAAGGGCACAGGTCGTTTTCAGCCATTGTGGGCAGGTTTGATGGATATCGTTAATTTTTTTGAAAGGGCTGAGGGCAGCTGGTTTTCCCAGCGCACGACCCACTTCATCCAGGGGCAGCCTTCCCAGACGGGGCAAACGACTCTGGATCTCATTCCCTTGGCGACCGAGGCCCCAGAAATTGTTCCCCTTTGCCAACACTTTGGCGCTGATCCGACTGACGTACTGCTAGCCCTGCGGATCAGTCAGGAGGGGGGCCAGGGGGGAGGCCTCTACGGTAACCCCCCTACGCAGCAAGGTGGTAACACTCTCTTTGTGGTGATGAAGGCGGTTGAGGCCATGGGTCAGTTTTTGAGCCAAATTGGGAATGAACCCCCAACCGAGGGTCAATATCACCTAAACGAAGAGGTGCTGACCCTAGTGACCGATACAGCGCAACTCCATTCAGAAGAGCGGATTTGGTATCTCAATCCCAACTTAAGGATGCGCACCAGTTTTGCCACCCTCAGCGATGGGTTTCAATTGGCCTCGTTTTGCTCAGAGATTCGGCGGGGGGTGCCTCGGGCCGCATCGGAGTGAAGGGGCACCAGTCCATTGCGCCAGAGAAACCGCTGACCTTCATCGGTGAGTAGCAGGTCGGCAAACTTTTTGCCCGCTGGGGGGACCCGGTTATCGAGGGGATAAATCACCGCGATTGGGTAGGCCAAGGGATAGATCCGCTTTTGTAGGGCGGTTAAGTCTGGGAAGTATTGGCCCTTGCGATCGCACAGGTCCAGAGATGGGGTGATTGGCTCCCCGGTGGTTAGGGCTAAAGGTTGCACCGCCATTTTGCCAGGGGCTTGGAGGGCCAAGGGATAGATGGAGCACTGACCGCTAATTTGGCTCAAGGGGGCAAAGGCGATCGCCCCCACATCCTCCTCCTCAAAATCGCGAATCACGGTGCGGAGCATCTCGAAGGTGGGCAGTAGCGTCGGGGGATTGCCGGTATCGCTGGGGTTAAACCCCGTTTCGGGATAGACCAAGGTGTTGAATAGCGCCAGGGATTCTAAATTTTCCGGGGCGTAGAGCCGCACCGGCATATCCACCCCCCCCACATCCTGCCAACTGGCAAACTCGCCGTTATAAAGGCGACGGACCTGATCCAGGGTCAGCTCCCCCCCCAAACTGCGGGGTAGCCCCTGCTGACGCTGGCTATAGCTAAAGGGCACCAAAATGGCTAGGCCGTCATAGGCCACCACCTGAACGGCCAGAGTTAAAGGCAGATCGTCGACCCAGGGGATCACCGCAAAGGCGGCTTGGCCTGATTCCACGGCAGCAATGGCAGCGGCGGTAGAGTCGGCGGGCCGAAAGAGCAGCTGCAATTCGGGTTGGTCTTCAGCCAGTTGTTGATTAAAGGAGGGCAACCCCAGGGTGGCCGGACCTTGGCGGGCAATTTGGCCCCAGGTGCTGCCCTCGACGGCGGTATAGACAAATTGGCCAGCGGGCACTGCGGCGACATCCTTGAGGCAGCAAGGCCGGGGTTGGGCGATCGCCTCGCGCCCTGACCACCACCGCCAAAACAACCATCCTGCCCCGCCCAATAGCAATAGGAGCAAAAGGCCTACCCCCAGACCCACCCAGGGAATGCGGCGTTTTTGGGGGGCGATCTCATCTACTGCGATCGCTGGATCAGACAGGACGATGGTTGGGGGAATGGCCCTCAACGCTTCGCGGGCCACCACCGCACTCTCAAAGGGCAGTTCCACCCGCAGGAGCCGCAGGATAAACGACCGTAAAGCGGGATCGGTCTCCGGCCAATGCTCGGGATGACTGGCCCGGCGGTTGGGGTCCTCTCGACCGACCAGCAACGTAAACGCCACCTGTCCCAAGTCCGATAGATCCTGGGCCACGGTATGGGTTGGCAGATCGACCATGGGCGGGTCAAAGAGCCGCTCCCACAGCGCTAAGTCACACAGGTAGATAAACCACTGTTGAGCGGGCTGGCCTGGCTGCGGCTGTGCAGGCTCGACCCAGAGCAAGCTATCGAGGTTGAGGTTGCCGTGGACCAAGCCGCTTTGGAGCTGCCCACCGGGCAAGACAAACCGTTGTAGATGGAGAAATATCAAACTCTGCAACACCTGGTCGAGCACCTCTCGGACTTGCTCGGCTGACAGAGCCCCGACATGGGCTAAATGGTGGCGCAGGGTGCGGCTGGCATCTCGCTGATCGGTGACCAGATAACACCGCTCAAAGCTATAGGTATCGGAGATCGCCTCCAGTGGTGCCATTATGCGCGAGTCTTGCAATCGGCCATCCGCCAAGGTGAGCCCGGCCAAACTGGTAAAGGCTTGTTGGCGCTGACGGGCTTCCTCTGTATTAAAAAACCGCTTTGGCAGCAAATATTCCTTGACCACCACCGGTTGGTTGGCCCCGACTTGGGTGCCGAGGAAGAGGTGGCCCGTGCCCCGCGTTCGCAGCCATTGCAGCACATGGTAAGTGCCCCGTTGGCCGCGAATCTTATCATCCAGAATTTGCAGGACCACCTCATCCGGAAGTTCGACTGCGACAGTCTCCCCTTCCCCATCTGCGGCTGCCTGCGCTGGGAAAAACTCTGGCCGGAGCTCGTTTAAAATATCCGTGAGCCAGCTGTAGCGGGATAGAAAATTAAACCGAGATAACTGAATGGCTTGGGGCTGAAGCCTGAGGTATCTCCTCAAAAGAATCTTAGGGATATTTTTCATAGACCCTTGCAGTCGTCCAGCGGCACAACATCACAAACCGGCATTGGAAAACGGTTTCCCGACTTGATTTTCCGACTTAAATATACGGTGTGACCCCAGATCTGCATTCTCTGGGTCTTAAATCTTTCAGCTCAGATGATTCACTCTAACTGTCCCAGGCATTAGCTTAGTAACTATCTGCGTCCAAACCATTGCCTTTAGGATGACCCATGGCCAAAGAGGATGTTGCCCGCCTGTTCCGTGCCGCCCAAAATGACCCCGGTTTGAGGGCGCAGCTCAATACTGCTCCCAACGTCGCCGCGTTCCTCGAAAAGGCCGCTCAAATGGGGTACAGCTTTACCGAAGCCGAATGGCGGGAGATGACCCGCTTTACTGTGGACGAACTCAAAGGCGATCTCTCAGAAATTCCAGGTCTCTAGGCTAGTTCCGTCCCCACCCCCCGCTATACTGACCAGGGAGTAAATAGGGACCTTGAGCTTTGGCTGTAGACCTGCGCAGCTACGTATACGTCGACAGTTTGCAGTCCCAACACGCGGCCTACATGGGCACCGTTTCCGCAGGGTTTTTACCCCTGCCAGGGGATGCATCGCTGTGGATCGAAATTTCCCCCGGCATTGAGATCAATCGCTTAATGGACATCGCCATGAAATCGGCGGTGGTGCGTCCGGCAGTGCTCATGGTGGAGCGCCTTTACGGCAATTTAGAGATCCATGCCAGCAATCAGGGGGAAGTCCATGCTGCGGGCAAGGCTATGCTAGAAGCCCTGGGGGTGGATCGCAAGGACTGTCTCCGTCCCCGCGTGATTTCCAGTCAGGTGATTCGCAATCTGGACGCCCACCATGTGCAGCTGATCAACCGCAGCCGTCGGGGCAACATGATTGTGGCTGGGCAGACCCTGTATGTGTTTGAGGTCGAGCCCGCTGCCTACGCCGCCCTAGCCGCCAATGAAGCGGAAAAGGCAGCGCTGATTAATATCTTGCAGATTACCGCCGTGGGAAGCTTTGGGCGGCTGTATTTGGGTGGCGAAGAGCGCGATATTCTGGCAGCGCAACGGGCGGTCATGGCCACCATGGAAAGCCTGCCGGGGCGAGAGCAAGGACTAGGACGGCGCGAATAAGCCCGATTAAGTACAATTGAACTACTATCGTCCTGGCCATAAAATGCCGATTCAGTTAACCGGCGAGATCGGTTAAGATGCTGTATCTAGTGTGGGGCTGCTAAGAATACCCCCTAGGTAGCGTCTTTTCCCTGTTTTATTTCACCCCCCTGCATCCCTATGGATACGCCCCGGCTCCATCCGGATACCATTGCGGCGGTGCGCGATCGCGCCGACATCGTCGACATCGTCTCCGAGCATGTGGTGCTCAAAAAGCAGGGGAAAGACTACACCGGCCTGTGTCCCTTCCACGACGACAAGTCCCCCAGCTTTAGCGTCAGCCCCGGCAAGCAGTTCTACTACTGCTTTTCCTGTGGGGCCGGGGGCAACGCCTTTAAGTTCATGATGGAGCTGGGAAAACGCCCCTTTACAGAAGTGGTGTTGGATCTGGCCAAGCGCTACCAGGTGCCGGTCCAAACCCTAGAGCCCAGCAAGCGTCAAGCCCTGCAACAGCAGCTCACCCTGCGGGAGCAGATCTACGAAATTGTGGCGGTGACGGCCCGCTTCTATGAACATGCCCTGCTCAGCCCCGACGGAGAAGCAGCCCTCCAGTACCTACTTGGGAAACGAGGATTGTCGCCGGAAATCATTCAACAGTTTCAATTGGGATATGCCCCCGGTGGCTGGCAAACCCTCTATGGCTATCTGGTCGATCAAAAACGCTTTCCAGTGGCCCTGGTCGAAAAGGCCGGATTGATTGTGCCCCGCACCAGCGGCAGCGGCTATTACGATCGTTTCCGCAATCGACTCATGATCCCGATTCTGGATGTGCGGGGCCGCGTGATTGGGTTTGGGGGGCGCGCTCTCAGCGACGATGATAAGCCTAAGTATCTCAACTCCCCCGATACGGAGCTATTCGATAAGGGCAAGACCCTATTTGGCCTGGATAAGGCTCGGGAAGCGATTTCTAAAACCGACTGTGCGGTGGTCGTAGAGGGCTACTTTGATGTGATTGCCCTCCATGGTGCCGGGATTACCAGCGCTGTCGCCTCCTTGGGAACTGCCCTTAATGCCGCTCAGGTCCGGCAACTGTTGCGCTATACCGACTCCAAGCAGGTCGTCCTGAACTTTGATGCCGATGCGGCGGGGGTGAAAGCAGCGAAGCGGGCGATCGGAGAAGTGGCAGATATGGCCTACCGGGGGGATGTGCAACTGCGGGTGCTGAATATCCCCGATGGCAAAGACCCGGACGAATACCTGCAGCTCCATGCTCCCCAGGACTACCAGGATCTGCTAGACCACGCCCCTTTGTGGCTCGACTGGCAAATTCAGCAGATTATTGCGGGGCGGGATCTGCGTCAGGCGGATCAGTTTCAGCAGACGGCCCAGCAGTTGGTCAATCTGCTCAGTGACATTGCCAATGCCGATACCCGCACCTATTATGTGCGCCACTGTGCCGAGCTGTTTAGCAATGGGGATGCCCGCCTCGTCCCGCTGCTAGCCGAAAACTTAATGGTGCAGGTGCGGCGACAACGGCGCTCTCCGGCGGGTGAGCCCACCCCCAAGACCTTGGTCTTTAGCCAAACCAGTACCCTAGAGGCGGCAGAGGCCATGTTGTTGCAGGTGTTTATCCATGCCGCTGAGGCCCGCGACGCTGTAGCGACGGCCCTAGAGGAGCGGGATTTGCACTTTAGCTATTCCCACCATCGCACCCTCTGGCGGGAAATCATGGCCTGGCAACTCACCCCTGGCGAAGTCCGCCCCCCCTTACTGGACTGGTTGCGGGACCGGGTCAATGAGTCCCCGGCCTTGGCCCAGACCCAGCATCTGTACTATCTAGATGAAACCCATCGGCGGGCGGTGTTGCGGGCACCGCTGGTGATTCGGGCGGCGATCGCCTGCATCGAACAAGCCTTCTGCGAAAAGCGCTACCGCACCCTGCTCGAAAAATGGGGGGCCAGTGACTGCACCGCGTCTCCTGAGACCCATGCCCAATACCAGGCCCAAATTTATGCGGAGAAGCGTCGCATTGCGGTCCTAGAGAAGGAACGGCAAACTACCTTTGAAGATTTAGCGAAACTCCCCTGGGTGGGCGAGACCTAAAACCCGGCCAAGTCAGCGTATTTCATCCCTGTAGCTGGCGCGGCGCTTGCCAGGCCCATTGCTGTCGGTTGGGCCAATACCAGGCCAAAGCTAGGGTGATTTGCTTGCACAGCCAATACAACCCCGTGATCACCGCAAATGTCGCCACCACAATCACCAAAGGCCCTTGATCCATCAGGTGGGAGATCGTCGTTCTCACCACCGTATCGGGCTGGGTCAGCAAATCCCAACTGTTAAAGCGGCGGAACCGGCCTAGATAAATGCCCACTGCACAGAGCCCATGAATCGCGATCTCTGAGGCGACCACTGCTCGCGTGTCCCACCAGCGATGTAAATACCGCCCCAGGCGAATGATCGAGAGCACATATAGCCGTCGCCACTTAGGTTAAGACGTTACCACCTTGAGAACGTGCTCCATCGCATCT
>JAQCKL010000233.1 GCA_027592485.1 Cyanobacteriota bacterium | reverse complement strand
TTCGCATCATGGTGCGGCGACTCGCGTAGCGATTTTGACACCGAATAACTTTTCAAACATCCTCTTAGACCCCGAAGAGACCGCAACCGAATCGCCAATTCTGGAGGCGGCAGAGAATGACGATCCCGATACCCCTGATTCCGATACGCCTGATCCCGCCACGCCACCCAAACCCTGGTGGAAAGTATCTGGCAAAACCCTCCTAGGACTGGGCGTATTTACGGTGCTGACCGTAGGCATCCTCGGGGTAACCGCCGCCCTGAAGTGGTCATCAATGATGGCAGATATGGACGGCATGGAAGGCCATGACATGTCCGGCATGTCCCACGACGACATGATGCAGGTGGATGGGGCCTTTAACGCGACCCCGGTGACCGTGGAGGTGGTGCGGCCCGCTCAGCTCAATGTCAGCGTCAGCTATACCGGGGCAATCTATCCCTACAGCGAGGTGACGGTATACCCCCGCGTGGCCGGTCAACTGTCGAACTATTCGATTTATCCCGGCGATCGCGTCGTCGCCGGTCAAACCCTGGCCAGTTTGGAAGCCCTAGAGCGCACCAGCCAAACCAGCGAGGCGACAGCGACAGCAGCGGCGCTGAATGCATCAGTCACCGCCAGCCAAATTCAACTGGAGGAGCAGCGGCAGCAAATCCAGCAAATTCAGGCTGACCTCGACTATTTGCAATTGCAGCGCGATCGCTTTGCCGTCCTCACCGCTGAGGGAGCCACCTCCCAGTCCCAGTACGATCAACTGGTGTCCCAGGTCGAGGCCAAAGTCGCCATGCTCCAGGGGGCCGCAGCCACTTTGGCCCGCTTAGAGGCCCGAGTCATCAGCGACCAAGCCCAAGTCGATCGCGCCCAAGCGCAAGTGGGCACCGCCACCACCTTGGAGAGCTATACCCAAATCACCTCGCCGATTACCGGCATCGTGCAAGCACGCATGGCGGATCCGGGGGTCGTGGTGCAACCGGGTATGGGCATTTTCAAAATTGGGGATTATCAGCGGGTGCGTCTGCAAGCCAATGTGGCCCAGCAAGACGCCAACCGCATTCAGGTGGGTGCACCCATTGTGGCGACGGTGCCCGGTACCGAGTCGGGGGTTGTAGAAGGGGCGATCACCAGCATTTTCCCGCAAACGGACATGACCACCCGCACCGTCACGGTGGAGGCGGTGGTCAATAATGCCGACCAAAAGCTGCTCTCGGGTCAGTTTGTCGATATGGAAATCGTCACCCAGCGTCGCCCCAATGCCCTCTCGATTCCCCAAAAGGCCCTGGGGGAATGGAATGGGGAACCGGCGGTCTGGGTGGTGAATGGAGAGATGGCCGAGCGGCGGCCGGTCACGACGGGGTTAACCAGCCGAGATCGCATCGAAATCACCGCTGGGCTCCAGCCCGGTGACCAAGTCATCACCTCCGGCCATAGCCGCTTAATGGAAGGTAGCGCGATCGCCATTGTGGATGATCTGGGCAATCCAGTCGATAGCTTTATCAGTACCAAGACCAGCAATTTTGAACTGGTTTTGGTGAGTGCCCGCCCCGCCCAGGCGGGCAAAACGGCGCTCACCATTGCCCTTCAGGATATCGAAACGGGTGAACCCCTAGAAATCACCGCTGACAACCTAACCGTTGCCCTGACCATGCCCATGAAAAACATGGCCCCCATGATGGCCAAGGTCGAGCTAGAAGCCACGGATCAACCGGGTGAATTTATGGTTAGCACCTTCTTCGGCATGAAAGGCGACTGGATTGTCGAAGCCACCGTCACCGCTGGCGACCATACCGGGACAGCCCGCCTCAGCCTGCCCGTGCAATAGCGTTTCCCCCCCCTGTCCTACATCTTTACCAATTAGACCCATGAAAAAAGCATTGCTTAGCCTTGTGGCCACCAGCATTTTTGTGACCGGCTGCGGCACCTCTGGCTCAGACCCCGTGGCCTCTAGCGATACCGCTCCAGAGGCTACCGCCGATGCCACCCCAGACGCCATGGAAGGGATGAAGGGCATGGATGCCACCAGCGGTAATGTCGAATTCACCTTGTTGAGCCCAGCAGGATCTGCCCCCATGGGGGATGCAGAGTTGACCCTCGCCGTTACAGACAGTGCCACCGGTGAGCCGATCACCACGGACAACCTTGCCGTGGACATCACGATGCCGATGGATGGCATGGACCCGATGTTAACGGAGGTCGAGGTGTCTCCTGGGTCTGAACCTGGCCAATACACCGTGGCCACCTACTTCAGTATGGAAGGGATGTGGGCCATCAACGCGGTGGTGGAGGACGGCGGCCAGCAGGGGAAAGCCCAGTTCATGATTGAAGCGCAGTAGGTCCTATCCCCGCACCACAGGTCTATTGCGCTCACCGCCCCCCTGCCCTTCTCCCGGTGGGAGAGGGGTCCTGACTCCGGCTCCCCTTCTCCCACCGGGAGAAGGGGTTGGGGGATGAGGGGCCTTGCTCCACTCTGAGGGATTTATCACCCGCCGCCATGAAAGAATTCCTCACCCGCCAGTCGATCAAAAACCCCGTTATCGTCGCCGCGATCTACCTCGCCGTGGTGATGCTATCGCTGTTGACCCTGGTGCTATTGCCGGTGCGGATGATGCCCTACGTTGAGAGCCCCTTGGTCTCCGTGGTCACTATGGCACCGGGGTCATCCCCCGCCGAGGTAGAAACCTACATCAGTAAACCGATCGAGCAGCGGCTGACGGTCCTGGATGGGGTGCGATTTATTCGCTCCAGTTCCCAGCAAGATAGCTCCTTGGTCACCATTCAGTTTGCCTGGGGGGGCGATATCGACCGGGCGGTGCAATCGGTACAGAGCGTGATGACCGCTGCCGAGGGTGACCTGCAATTAGACGGGATTAATGCCCGCACCTACTGGGTGTTGCCCATCGACCCGCTGAATCGACCGGTGCTGACCTTAGCCCTCCAGGGGGACGGTTGGGATCCGCTCCAACTCCGGGAGTTTGCCGACAATACGTTAGTCGATCGCCTCACCCAGGTCGAAGCGGTACAGGCGGTGTCTATCTTTGGGGGCTATCGCCGCCAGCTCCAGATCATCGTCGATCGCCAGAAATTGGCCGCCTATGGTCTCTCTATCTTGCAAGTGCGCGACGCCATTGATGCGAACAACATTAGCCAGAGTGCTGGCACCCTGACCCAGGGGGATAGCGAGATTTTGGTGCGCACCGATGAGCGCACCCTAGACGCCGCCACGGTCATGGATTATCCGGTCTTGGCGCAGGGCGATCGAGTGGTCTACGTGCGGGATGTAGCCCAGGTCAAAGATACCTACGAAGAGCGGCGCAGCGGCTATCGCTACAACGGCTCCGCTGCCCTGGCGGTGAATGTGATCCAAAAGCCTGACTCCAGTTCCCCGCAGGTGATTGAGCGAGTGAGGGCCACCCTCGCCGACCTCCAGGCTGAATACCCGACCCTGACCTTTCAAGAAGCCTATGACAATTCCTATCTGGTGAACTTGATCCTACGCAGCACCTTCCAGGAATTACTGGTAAGTGTGGTGCTGGCGGGGCTAGTGATTCTGTTGTTCTTAGAAGACTTTCGGGCCACGGCGATCATCATGATCTCGATTCCCACCAGTCTGGCCCTATCGATCCTGCCATTTATCCCCATCGGCATGTCCCTCAACTCCTCCACGTTGATTGGCATGATTATGGCGATCGGCAAGCTGGTGGATGACTCGATTATTGTGCTGGACGCGATCGATCAAAAGCTGCGCCAGGGGCTGAGGCCTATGCAAGCCGCGATCAAAGGCACCGGCGACGTGTTTTTGGCCAGTGCGGCGGCCAGTTGCGTGATGATTGCCGCCCTTGTACCCACCATCCTGTCGGGGGGGCTGACGGGGTTGATGTTTGTGGGCATCGTCTGGCCCATGGTGTTTGCCTTCGTAGCCTCATTGCTGGTGTCGATCACCTTGATCCCCCTCATTGCCGCCTTTACCCTCAAACCCCACGGGGCTAAGCCCCAGCGCCGCACCTGGCTGCAAACCGCCACCACCCCCGTGCGCTATGGGTTTCGGCAGCTAGAGCAGGGCTATGGCTGGTTGCTCGATCGCTGTCTGAACAACCGGGAGGTGACCTTGGCGGTGGCAGCGGCTTCAGTGGTGTTAGCGGCATCGCTCTACAGCTTTATTCCCCAGGAGATGATGCCCTTGGGAGACTCCGGCCAGTTTATGGCCACCCTCGAAATGGAAGCGGGCGCGTCCTTTGCTGCCACCGATGCCGCTGCGGCCCAGTTTGAGCAAATTGTCTTGCAGCAGCCCGAGGTAGAAAAAGTCTCCGCCCAAGTAGGGTTTGAACTCACCCGCAACAGCACCTACTTCACCGGCTACAGCATGGGCGGGGTAAATACCGCCTCCCTCACCGTGACCATTACCCCCCTGACTGAGCGGCAGCGGGACATTTGGGCGATCATGGACGGCATTGAGGCCGAAGCCAAAGGCACCATCCCCGGCATCCGTCGCCTGTCGCTGAAAGAAATGGGGGTGGATGTGATGGCCACCTCGGCAGCGCCAATCCAACTAGCGGTCTATGGCGATGACCTGGCGGTGCTGCATCGCTTGGCGGATGGGGTGAAGCAAATCGCGGCAGCAAATCCCGATATTGTGATGGCCCACACGAGCTCAGCCTTATCCCAGCCGGAGTACCAGCTCAAGATCGATCGCCGCCGCGCCCAGGAGCTGGGGTTGACGGTCCAAATGGTTTCCCAGCAGGCATACTACGCCCTCAATGGGGGTCTTACTCGGCGTTACTACAATCGCCCCAACCTGCGGCAAAACTCGATCTTGGTGCGCTATGACGAGGCCGATCGCGGCACCGTCCAAGACCTGTCGGACACCTATATTACGAGCACCAAGGGTCAGCAGGTGCCCCTGAGCACCGTGGCCACCCTAGAGCGCCATCGCGGCCCCACTCTGATTGAGCATGTGAATGGCAAGCGGGTGGTCTATGTGAATGGCTATTACCGCAAAAAGGGACCGGCTTCCATGGATCTGTCGATGGCGATCGCCATGCAGGCCGGGGAAGAACTGGACTTTCCACCGGGCTACGGCATCGACTCCATGGGGGACATGACCGACATGATGATTGAGTTCAGTCGTCTGCTGAAGGGATTACTGGTGTCGCTGGTGCTGCTGTATCTGATTTTGGTGATCCAGTTTGGCTCCTTTGTGCAGCCCCTAGTGATGATGCTATCGGTGCCCTTGCAACTGGTGGGGGTGTTTGGGGCACTGCTCTTGGCCCAGCAAACCCTGTCAACGGTGTCGATTTTGGGTATTGTGATTCTTTCTGGGGTGTCGCTGTCAGCGGCGATCCTGCTGCTGGAGCTGATCCTGGCTAAACGGAAGGAAGGGGTGCCGAGGGCGATCGCCATTCGGCAGGCCGGTCCCGTCCGTCTCAAAGCCATTGTCATGACCACCCTGACCACGCTAATTGTGATTGTGCGCTTGGCCTTTTTCCCAGAAACCGGCATGGATGCCTATTCCCCCATTGCCACAGTCATTCTGGGGGGGCTGATCATTTCGACATTGCTCACCCTAGTGGTGGTGCCCGTGGTCTATTCCTTTGTGGATGACATCAGTGAAGGGTTGAAACAGCGGGGCCAACGGCGACGACCGGCAAAACGATTGGAGCCAATGGCCGGTAAATGACGTCAGCACGGGTTACGGGCAACCCTAAACCGCTTAGCCCATATGTCGGTTGACCCAGGCCTACGGCCACTCGTCCCATGGAGGGGATGCTACAACGGTGCTGGGTTGCCCACCAGCACAAACGCCGCCCAGGCCAGGGGATTCGGATACACCGCCATCGTCTGCAACATCGCCTGTCGCAGTGCCACCGCCTTGTTCTCCCCCCGCTGCAACCCCTGGTAAAACGCCACCATTAAATCCGCCGTCGGCGCATCGGGTACCGCCCAAAGCGACACCACCGTACTGTCCGCCCCCGCTGCCAGCAACGATCGCGACAGCCCCACCACCCCATCACCGGTCACCTCTCCCAGCCCGGTATCGCAGGCACTCAACACCACCAACTGCGCCGTCAACGACAGGTGCGTAATCTCCCGCGCCGTCAGGAAACCATCCGCCGTTTCCGATGGGGCCAGGGCGATCGCCCCAAACACCGGCACGCGATCGCCATTATCCCTATAGTCCAGCAAGCCATGGGTGGCCAGATGAATCACGTTTGCGTTCTGCATTTGGGCCACCACCTGGGATTCGGTGGCGGCATCGCCAACGATGGCTTCGGTGTCAAAAAGGCGGGCGATCGCCATCGCCTCAGTCTCCGCCCCTGGCAACGGCGACAATGGGTTGGCACCCTCACCCACCGCAGGCATGGTGGGATTCCCCACCACGAGGGTTGTTGAGGATGTCATTTTTTGTGCCGGGACTAGGGTCAGATCGAGGAGTTGGATGGCCGGGGCGGTCAGGAGCGTGTGGCGTTCGATCAGGTAACGGCCCTCGGCATCTTGCAACGCCGCAAAGGGGAGGTAAAACAGCGACTCATGGGGAATCAACACCACCAGATCATTGGGGTCAGTGGGGAGCACATCAGCGATCGGGTCGATGAGCTGTTGATGGATGCGCTGCAGTTGCGATGCGGCCGCAGGGGCATCGGTGGCGGCTTGGACGCCCAACCCTCGGGTGCGTCCCAAGGCACCCAAGGCGGAGCGACTCTGCTGCACCTGGTCATCTAGGCTCAGATCCCCTTCGTCCAAAGCCACCTGGCGAAAGGTCACCGACCCCGCTGGCGATACCACCCAGACAAAAATCTGCCCCGCTTTACCCCGCTGCCGCCCCTGCACCGTAAAGTCTTCCTCTGGCACCACGGCATATTCCACCAGGGTGGCGTTGAGATTGCGGGCCACCCGTCGCATCTGGTCGATGGTGGGCGCTGGTAAGGCCAGGTCATCCCCCGCCACTAGATCCACAAAGGCCCTGGCCCGTCCCTGTTCCGAGGCTTCCAACGCCGCCTCGTAGTCCCCTTGGGCCACCTGCACCTGCATCAACAGGTTGTAGGTGTAGATTTGAGTGTCGAAGACAGTGACTGGAGTTTAGACTAGCAAGCTAAAAAAAGGCGTTCCCAAAGCAAGTCAGGAGCGCCTCAAGGCAG
>JAQCKL010000232.1 GCA_027592485.1 Cyanobacteriota bacterium | reverse complement strand
CGGCCCTCAGAGGAAACGCCCCGTTCTTTGCCTGAAACCCTATCGGCAGGGGACATTATTCCACCTCCCCCGTCAAAACGGGGTTTAGGGTCATCTCCATCAGCGTCTACATCCCCAATCCCGACTGACTCGCCCCCCTCAAGTCGCTCACCCGAGCCATTGAACCCGGCTTCAGGTTCGGCACCTGCCATCTCACGACAGTTGGACTCAGGGTCGGAAACGGTTGCTGAACCGGAGGCCCAAGGGGATTTGTTGGCTCCTGTTGATGTGGGGCCTGAGCGATCGCCGGATTCAGATCAGGGTTCATCCCCGCAGGAAACCATAGCGCCAGTCGTAATTCCATCACCAGCAGAGGACCCAGCACCAATAGAGGTGACCTCTTCAGAAGCGATGCCCCCCGCAAGTGATGCTCCCTGGCCAACTGCGACAGTCGGAGCAGCCGGTGCGGTGGCAATCCGGCGGTCTCCTTTAGATCCGTCACTATCACCCGCCACCCCTAACCCTGCCGTTGCCCCAGGGGCTGGGCCAACACCCGCTTCGGCCCCCACTGAAGCGTCCTCAATGGCAGCGGCAGAACTGGAGATGAGCTCGGACGTGATCGCGTCTCAGTCCTTTCAACGGCAAGGGGATCAAGGGGATAGAGAGGGCGGCGATTTCCCTCAACTCGATGCATCGCCAACGGTCCTACCAGTGCCCCCATCAGGCTCCCTGGCAGAGCTTGCTTCTACCAGTTCAACGGTTGACCCTCAGGATCAGACGCATCCTGGGGCCAGGCTTGACCCAGGGCCGGAAAGGCCCGCTCAGTCAGAGGTTAGCTCCCCTAGCATCCAGCGCCGCCCAACCCCAACGCCGCCGCTATCGAGTTCTCCAGAGGGTGCCAGCCCAGTTACCTCTTCCCTTGACGTAGTGCCTCCCCCCTCAACCTCTGGGCCGGCTCCGACAGAGTCCACTGATAGGGCGGAATCCACTGATTTAGATGCTGCGCCAGCGGTACAACGTTGGGTAGCGCCAGCCAATGATCTGCCCAGCCTTGCGGATAGCACCGAGACCGAGGCGGCGCGATCGCCCAGCCGCCCAGCCATAGATGATGGCGGTCTCGACGCTTTCCTATCCGATGCTGGCTTGGATGGGGAGGGCCTCATCTCGCCGTCCAGTTTGCCCATTCCAAATGCTCCATCCGCGGCCTATGCCTCGCCTGCTGTCGCCGCTTCTCCACCGGCAATTGAGCCCGATTTGCAGACTCAGCCGTTGGCAGGAACAGCCCGCCCTGAAGGCCAGATCCAAGGCCAAGCCCCACTCGCGGCCCTCTCCGAGGTGAGTGGGGAGTTGCCGTCTGAGCTGCCTTCCATGGCACAGTCCACTGATTTAGATGCTGCGCCAACGGTACAGCGTCGTGAAGCCCCCGCAAATAATGATCTGCCTAGCCTTGCGGATAGCACCGAGACTGAAGCAGCGAGATCGCCCCTGACCGCCAACCGCCAACCCTTAGATGCCGCTGGTCTTGACTCCTCCCTATCCACCGCTACCTCGGATGGGAACGTTGTACCCTCAACGACCGCTTTACCCACTCCAGCTCCGTCCGATTCCTCGCCTGCCATCACCGCTTCACTATCAGCCATTGAGCCTGGCCTTCAGGCTCAGCCCTTGGCAGGCGCTGCCCGTCCTGAAGGTCAATCTCAAAACCAGGACTTGTTTACCCCGCCCCTGTTTGAAGCCAGTGCGGATTTGCCCGTTTCAACAGCGACCAGTGGGGAGGATGGGACTGCCATTCAACGGCAAGGGGACCCTGCGGAGGAATTCTCCCCGAGTTCTGATGCCCTCGCTGGTGCAGAAGCCCCAGGAAACAACCCTCCATCTGAGGCAGTTGCGCCAACCACAACAGCACCAACAGCCCTCACCTCTGAAGGCCCAATACCCAGCACCCAAACAACCCAAACACCGGCGGAGATCACCCCCTTAAGGGATGCGGCGGTTCAGGATGCGCCAACCCTGCTGCAGCGTCGGTCGGAGGCGACCCCACCCTCGGATAGGCCAATTTCGGATGCGCCATCGGCGGATATCCCATCAACGGTCGATAACCCAGCCGATGATGCAGCGGCACCGCTGCCACCGTCCCCATCCGCTAATCCGGCTGCATCGATCGCTGCCGGGCTTGCTATAGCCCCGGAATTTCTGGACGTTGGGACCATTCCGGCGATCGGTGCCGGTGCATCAACCCCGATTGCGCGATCTCCAGACTTTAATGCTCCAGCCCTTGAGGCTTTGGCCTCTGGTTCACCGGGGTCTGAGATGCCGGGTACGGGTTCTTCAGGGTCTGATATGCCAGGGCCTGCCACAAGTGACAGTGGCTTTGAGCCCGATAACCGTGACATGACCTCCTATTCATCCCAGCAGGCTGATGGCAGGGCTGAAACTGGGCGGCTACAGCGATCTCCGTCAGAGAGGGCCAGTGCGATCGCTCACCCAGGGGAACCAGAGACCATCCCACCACCCAGTCCGATCCCACCCGCAATTGCCACCTCTTCCCCAGAGACCATAACGTCTGTGCCGGACTCCGAAACAGGCCTCAGCTTTTCTGATGCGGGCACTGATGCAATCACTGAGACGGGCATCGGTGATCCGAGCCTCAGCTCCCCTGGGGCTGAGATGGGTGAGGTGTTGCAGCGATCGCCCTTAGCCGCACCGGCGCTGCCCATGGAGGCACTGCCATCAGAGAGATTAACGTCGCCCAGCCCAGATCCTCAGCCCTTAGGGGAGTCAGCAGTTTTACCTATAAATGCTGCGATCGCTATTCAACCGCCATCAATAGACGTTGCCCCAACGGTGACACCCCCTACCGGCAATATAGAGCGCAAAGCGGAACAACCTGCTATCCCGATCCCCTTTCGAGACGCTGACGCGATTTCATCCCCACCGGCGTTAAATGACCCAGCAGAAACATCCCCACCGACCCTCGACGCTTCCCCATCTGCTTCAACGCCGACAATCCAAGCCTTTACGGATCCCGTCCAGCAGGATGGTCAGTCCCCGCTGGTTTTGCCGACCGCTTCAGCAGACATGGCGATTCCTCCCCAGACCATCACCCCTACCCCAGCCGCCCAGCCCAAAGATAAGCCCGTAGCCCAGCCCGCAGCTCAGCCCGAGCTTTTCCCCGAAGTTGACTTTCCTCCCCTGCCATCCGCATTGCGCTCCCTATCGGTGATTCAGCCCTTTCAGCTCCCTGAGCAGCCCCTGATGCGAATGACCGATCCAGCCAGCTTGTCCCTCCCCTCCCCTGCACCAGTACCGAAGTTAGCTCCCCCCATCACCCCCGCAGCAGAAACCCCTTCACCCAGTACCCCTACAATGCAGCGGCAGAGTCAAGCGACCCCATCATCACCCTCCCTAGAGACGGTCATGGCAACAGTCAGTGGCGATCCTCTAACCGAACCCCGCCCTTCGGAGTCTGCCCCTTCGCCATCACCCCTATTGCCCCCGTCATCCACGAGTGCTGGCCCTGCCGAACCGCCGCAGATCCAACGACAGATGGCTTCCTCTGTTGCTTCCCCCTTAGCATGGGACAGCATTGAATCTTTGCTCAATGCGCCCCTCCCGAAAAAGGATAATGATTCTTCCCCTTCTGCATCGCATTCAATCCCTCCCACGGTCGATCCATACCCGGACCTCAAGCCCTTTCAAACCGTGCAGCGCCGCCTTGCTCAGCCCAAGGCTGACTTGATTCAGCGAAATGACGTTGACAGCTCGACGACCCTGACTGTGGGTGATTTCGATGAGTTGTCCTCAGACAGTGGGGCATCTCTTGAAACCCTAGATATGCTGGTGCGGCAGGTTTATGGCTTGATTTGCCAACGCTTAGCCGTTGAGCGAGAACGCCATGGTCTTTTTCGTCGTCGCTAACTAAACGGAGAGTCTAACCATGCCTTTAGAAAAAGCCAAGTTGATGGCCGTTGATGGCGGTGAAGATATTGAGTTTATGTATAACCCTGGGGAACTCAGCTTCAGCCGCTCCGTTGAGATTGATCAAGCCCCTGGAGCAACCACTGAAGCTGGCGAAAACAAAACCAGCTTTAAACACCCGAATCCCTACAGCCTCTCCATCAGTGGCCTCGTTTTAGATACCTATGAAGATAGCAGTAGCGTCTTAGTCCCCTTGGGGAAATTTACCAAGGCAGTAGAATTTGCCGCTGATGGGGAGGGTAAAGGCCAGCGTCCCCCTATCTATCTGTTTACCTGGGGCGGGGTGAACTATCTGCGGTGCTTTATTAAAAGCCTTAACTTTAAACTCACCCTCTTTTTGGCCGACGGTACCCCAGTCCGAGCCAGTGTCGACTTAAGTCTAGAACAGGTTGATGCCCCGACCCCGGCCAGCAGCCAGGGCACGCCTAATCCCAGCGCTAGTAGCCGATCAGCCTCTAGCCGCAGTGCCTTTTTGAGCTAAGTCTTCTTCTGTATTCTTTCTAGGATTTTCTGCACCATGCCCGCCTATATTACTGAGCTGACCCTCAAAATCAAGGGAGATAATGCACCGGATCAAGTGATCGAGAACATACAGCAGGTGGTGGTAGAGGAGAGTCTACATCTGCCCAGTATGGCCACATTGGTCATTTTCAACCCCTATCAACCGGGGGGGGAGGATCAAGAATTTTTTAAATATGGGACTAAAGAATACAAAGATCTCCTAACCATTGGCGAAAAAATAGAGGTTGGCTTGGGTCGAAGTACAACCGAATCCTCAGAATTCGAGGCGGATAAATCGGCAATCCTATTTAAAGGGGAAATCACAGCCATAGAAACCCATTTTACCGCTGATTCCCAAGCCCCTATTATTGTCAGAGCCTATGACGTGACCCACCGATTACATCGGGGCAAGTATAACCGCTCTTTCCAGAATATGAGCGATACCGATATTGTCAAAAAAATCATTGGCGAGGTGGGGCTTTCTAGTGGCACTGTTGAAGATACAGGGGGTCCCTACGGCTATGGGGATATCAATGGCAGTAAAGGGTACGTTTTTCAATGCAACCAAACCAACATGGCGTTTATGCAAATGTTGGCTAATCGAAATGGATTTGAGTGCTTTGTTCAAGATGACAAGTTCAATTTTCGTAAACCCAAATCTGAGAGCACCCTTAATCTCACTTGGTTGCAAACCCTGAGTAGTTTTAGTGCTAGAGTGTCTAGCTCGGAACAAGTTAAAAATGTAGAGGTGCGGGGCTGGGACTATGCCACCAAAAAGGTGATTAGCGAAACGATTAGCAAGGGTGAGATCCTAACCGAAAACAGTAATTACGGTAAGGGGTCTGAGAGTAGTCAAAAATTTGGCGGTCAGCCGCCAATTCCTAGCATGATCGTAGTGGATCAACCGTTTTCAGAAGCTAAAGAGGCCAAAGCGATCGCCCAAGCCCTTTTTAACGAACTTTCTGGAGAATATATTGTTGCTGATGCGAAGGCCGAAGGCAACCCTGAAATTCGCCCTGGCAAGTCAGTAGAACTCAAGGATTTAGGTCCTTACACCGGTAAATACTACATTACTGAAACCCGCCATACCTACCAAGGTCGGCTGTATACCACCGAATTTAGCGTGCGGGGATTACGGGGGGGTGACCTCTTTTCAATGATGTCGAGCCAATCGAGCACCCCCCCACAGGCATCACTGATGGTGGGGATTGTGACCGACAATATAGATCCCAAAAAATGGGGCCGGGTGCGCGTGAAGTTACCTGCTTTAACCGAGGAACACACGACCTACTGGGCAAGGGTAGTCGGGGTCGGGGCAGGATCCAATCGTGGTTTTGACTGTTTACCTGAAATTAATGATGAAGTTTTGGTGGGATTTGAACAGGGAGATATTCATCGCCCCTATGTGATTGGGGGTGTGTGGAATGGCAAGGATGCGCCCCCAACAACGGTTGACGATAGTGTGGCCCATGGTAAGGTGCGACTGCGTACCTTTAAAACCCGTTTGGGCCACACCCTGCAGTTTGTTGAAGAAGATAAAGGCGCGACTAAACAGGGTGTCTATCTCGATACGGTGAAAGGGCACCACCTATACTTTAACGACAAGGATGAAATTATCGAAGCAAAGACAGCTGGTGGCCACCAAATCCAGCTCAATGATCAAAACAAAAAGGTCCTAATCAAGACGAGTGGCGGCCAACAAATTGAAATGGCTGACATTTCTAAAAGTATTAAGATCTCGGGTGGCAACACCATTGAACTCGCTGCCAATACAAAAATAACCTTGAAGGTAGGTGCTGCAAGCATTGAGCTAACAACCACTGATGTCGATATCAAAGGAGTCAACGTCAAGTCAAATGCAACGGCAACTGCTCAACTCCAGGCTAGTGCCGGCCCTGTAACGATCAAGGGCCTCACCGTCGGCATTAATTGATAATCTGTAAAATGCTAGGACTCTCTCCTCAAAAACAGTGCATGGCGATGAAGTTGAAATGCTTTACGCCTTTAAACTAATCCTAATTTCTGGAATAGCGGCAAACGCGATGCCTTAAATTGTTGCGCCTGCACCTTCAACTCCGCCTGATTTGCCTCAGGTGATGCCAACACCTGTCCATCTTTAATTAACTTCTCCCCCTGCACCTGCAAAATACTCCAAATAAACGGCACCGGATCCACCTTGCGGAGATGCGCCAACAGAAAGAGTTGCTCAGACCGGCTGACATCGATGCCGCTGGCCGTGATCGGCGAAGCCAGGGTTTGGGTATCTGCCCCAAATCTCGCCCGTTTCAAAATCGCTTCATTCAGCCCCCGCGTAGCTTGCTTGCGCCGTTCTGCCTCCGCCTCCGATAGGGCCGGGGTGACGTGATAGGTCGAGATCAAAATCTTGATGGCTTGGAGAATGGTCGAAAAATCCAGCTTTCTCAGATCAGGGTGTCCCATTAACTCCCGCAGGCTTCTAGGCTGATCCGCTAAAGCTTCGACCAACGGTTGATAAATCGCCTGATCTAGTTTGATCGATCGCCCCACCAACTCCACCTCATACGCCATGTCCTCTGGGGCAATGATCAAGGCAAAACGAACATTTCTAAGCAGCTCCACCTGTTCTAATGCCGTCAGTTGCACCTGGAGTTTAGACTAGCAAGCTAAAAAAAGGCGTTCCCAAAGCAAGTCAGGAGCGCCTCAAGGCAGA